>CATPAM010000086.1 GCA_955651735.1 Candidatus Acidiferrales bacterium
CAGCTATGCCGATTATTTGGTGGAGTATTGCAAGCTGACGCCGGAGGCGCTGCCCTTTTTTCAAACGTTTACGCATGATTTGTTTTGCGTGGGCATTGATGCCGTTTCGGCGAGAGCCTGCTATGAGGCGGGCGACGACTATCAGTCGTTCACCTATCCTGGCTTTGATGGACTGGGATTTCCTGAACACGAAAAGGAAGAGCCGTACATTTTTCATTTTCCTGACGGCAACGCTACGGTCGCTCGCCTGTTAGTTCGCGCCCTGATTCCTGGCGCTGTCGCTGGCGAAACGATGGACGACGTGGTCACCGCGCGTGCGGACTACGGCAAGCTCGACGACGCGAACTCCGCCGTGCGCATTCGGTTGAACAGTACGGTCGTGCATGTGCAGCACGCGAAAGGCACGAACGCCGGCAAGGAGGTGGAGATTGCATATGTGCGCGAGGGCAAGCTGGCGAGCGTTCAGGCGAAGAACTGCGTGCTGGCGTGCTACAACGGCATGATCCCGTATCTTTGTCCGGAGCTGCCGGAGAAGCAAAAGGAGGCGCTGTCGTACCTGGTGAAGGCGCCGCTGGTGTACACGCACGTGGCGTTACGCAATTGGACCGCGTTCCACGAACTTGGAGTGCATCACATCGTCGCGCCCGGCGGCTATCACACCTACACCGCGCTCGATTTTCCGGTCAGCCTCGGGCAGTACCAGTTTCCGAGTAATCCTGAAGAACCGATGGTGCTCTTCATGCTGCGCACGCCCTGCCGGCCGGGGCTTTCGCCTCGGGATCAGCATCGCGCTGGGCGTATGGAATTGATGCAGACGCCGTTCGCGAAGTTCGAGCGCGACATCCGTGACCAGTTGGCACGCATGCTGGGCGGAGCCGGATTTGACGCCGCTCGCGACATTGAAGGAATCACTGTGAATCGCTGGGCGCACGGCTACGCATTCACACCCAATGGGTTGTTTGATCCGGACTGGAAAGAGGAAGAGAAGCCGTGGGTCATCGGGCGAAAGCGCTTCGGAAGCATCGCCATTGCAAATTCGGATGCCGGGGCAGACGCGTACACTAACGTAGCGATTGATCAGGCACACAGGGCGGTGACGGAGTTGGCGGAGTCAAGGAGCTAGCGTGCGTCTAATTTCCGGAGCATGCACCGTTTGTCTCCTCTTGAGTTCTTCTGTATCCGCGCAGACGGAGACCTCTGCGTCGCGAGCGAATACCCTCGAAAAAATTATCATCGACACCGACATCGGCAACGATATAGATGATGCCTTCGCCGTTGGACTCGGGCTGCGAAGTCCTGAGTTCCAGATCCTGGGAATTTCCAGCGCCTGGGGCGACACGCATCTCCGCGCCCGCTTGCTGAGCCGTTTCCTTAAGGAGACCGACCGGACGGACATTCCCGTTGCGATGGGCATTACGAAGCATCCGGCGGGCAAGCTGGACACGCTGAGCCAGGCTGCTTATGCAGAAGGCGGACCCTCGGGCCAGACCTATCCGAATGCCGTGGACTTCCTCCTGGACCAAATACGACGTTACCCAGGCGAAATCACCCTACTTGCCATTGGCCCGGAAACGAACCTGGGAGCGGCCATTGACCGCGACGCGGCGACATTCCGGAAGCTGAAACGGATCGTTCTCATGGGAGGGTCGGTTTATCGCGGGTATAGTCAATTCAACTATGGCAAGACCCACGGAACCGATCCCGAATGGAATATCCTTTGCGACATCCAGGCTGCGCAGAAGGTTTTCAGCTCTGGCGTTCCTCTATACGTCATGCCGCTCGACTCCACGCAGATCAAATTGCAGGAGCTGGAACGAGCAGAAATTTTCAAAGCTGGAACGGCGTTGACGGATGCGCTGCTGGTGCTTTACACGCAATGGGCTCGCGGTACAACGCAAACTCCTACGTTATTCGATGCCGTTGTCGTGGCCTATGCGAGCCATCCGGAGTTGTGCCCGACAGAGCCGATGAGGCTCCGCGTCGATGACCAGGGCTATACCCGTGTGGAAACCGGAGCCCCGAACGCGCAGGTTTGCCTGCGTTCGAGTTCGGATCAGTTCCTGGAGTTTTTTATGCCGAGAATTGTGGCGCCGCGGTTTATTTGGTAGCGCTAACGGGACTCGAACCCGTGTTTCTGCCTTGAGAGGGCAGCGTCCTAGACCTCTAGACGATAGCGCCAGAGTGTTCCTATCTTATCGTGCAGGGGATGTTTCGGCAATCGAAGGGCAGACGGCCCGGCCATTTGCTCACAATCCAGATGGGACCCGGTATGCACTACCGGCCTAGGGAATAAAAAGCGCGAAACTCACGTCTACTCACGTCTAATGTTGTGGAATGGTCCGTCGCGCTCTAATTCGCGCAGAGGCTCTGCTACTCGTATTCATGCTTGTAGCTACGCCGCTGGCTTTGCTGGCCAGGCCGTCGCTCCATCCGCGGTCCAAATGCAACGGCATGTGCTGCCGGCCCCAGAAATCGCATTCCGCGCCGGCGCCGCCAGCCTCCTCAGCATCGCTCGAGGAAGGCATGTTTTGCCACCGCGGAACAGCCGGGCACCTGGCGATGTGTATCGCGCCGTCCAGTCCTCGCGAAGATCGCGATGCTTTTGCTCCGCTTCCGCCTGCCATTCTGCTTGAGCAGGAGGCGATGGACGGACCCCGGCTCCACGATGAGAAGCTGTGGAGACCTGCGGACTCCGCACGCACAGGTTTCGCTCCCATTCCCTTCAAACCGCCTCGAAGCTAGCCGTCTCCAACCGCCGATAAACGAAAGCAAGTGTTAGCCGAGCAAGCGCAGGCAGAGGATCATTTTCTGCAATTGCGAGTCAATAGGCACGAGCTGCGCGCCGGCGTGTGCGCACATAAAGAAAAGGAGAGTGTTGCTATGAAGCGCAGGGAACTTACGCGTAGACAATTGCTGCAAAATTCCGCTGCATTCGGAGCCGCCGCGCTCGCTGGCAGTGTCGCGCGGGGATTTATCGGATGCAGTTCAAGAAGAAGCGTGTCGCTGGAAGCCGGCAAATGGCGCGAACTGTCTTCCCCGGTGCCCACGGGAAGTATTTCGCCGCGAGTCACGGCGCAGCCTGATAAGAATGCAGTTTTGAGCTGGCTTGAGCCGCAAGAAGACCGCAAGGCGTCATTGCGCTTCTCGATTTGGCGAGACGCGCGCTGGTCCCAAGCGGCAACGATTGCGTCGGGTCTGGCGTTCAGCCGCGATCAGGCCTCAGCGCCTGGAGTGATCGGATTGTCGCCGTCGAACCTGATCGCCTATTGGTCGCAGCGGGTATCGACCGACCAGCGGTCCACAAACGAAATTGCGCTATATATGGCGGTTTCAAGTGACGGCGGCGCGCACTGGGCGACCCCGATGCTGGTGAACCGGGCGGCGGCGCAACCCGGCGAGGACAACGCTTATGCTGCCGCGGTTGGCCTCGATGATCAGCGCGCGCAATTCGTGTGGCTGGATGGCCGCGATTGGGAGAAATCGAAGCGTGTGCAATTGATGTCGCGCGTCGTTAGCGCCGAGGGGCAAGTATCGGAAACGCGTTTGCTCGATCGAGACACATGCACGTGCTGCTCGACGGCGATCGCGAGAACGTCCAGCGGCCTGCTTGCGGCGTATCGCGGACACAACAGCAAGAATATTCGGGATATTTCGCTGGTGCGCAGCGTCGATAGTGGCTGGTCAGAGCCGCACATACCTCATCCCGATGATTGGCATATCGAAGCTTGTCCGGTGAATGGACCTCATCTCGACGCGCGGCAAAACCAAACGGCGCTGATCTGGTTTACGGCGCCGCAGGATCAGCCTGCAGTGAAGCTTGCTTTCTCGCATGATGGCGGAGCTCAGTTTGCGCCGGCCGTGCGCCTCGATACCGGAAAAGCCGTCGGCCGCGCGCAAGTCGCGGTCTTGCGGGACGGCTCGGCGGTTGGAATCTGGCTGGAAAGCGAAGGCGGGGAGACGCGTCTCGTCGCCCGGCGTGTTCGCGATGACGGCGCGATGGGCGCTCCGCTGGAGCTGGCGCGCGGCACAAACTTTGGCTATCCGCACGCAGCGAGGACGGCTGGGAGCATTGTCGTCACTTGGTCCGAGCGCAATCCTGGTTCACAGGTTCATGCCGGCCTGCTGCAAACGGATTAGGTCGCCTCTTCGCCACGAATATTGCGCTCCGGAGTAATGTCAGGATGGCAGCGGGAAAAACGATTTCGCTCCATCATGCGACGGCCCGGTGTATGTTAGGGTTGTGGGAGCGTAACCCGGCAGATGGCGAAAATACGGATTCTCGTTTCGTTAACCACCAACGACAACGACTACCAAATCGAACAGGCGCAATCAGCAGAGCAAGCCGCTAACAAGCTGGGCGTGAGCGCGGAAATTATTTACGCGAACAACGACGCCATCAATCAGAGCACGCAAATTTTGCGAGCCATCCAGGCATCGCCGGAAGACCGCCCGAACGCGATCGTGTTTGAGCCTGTCGGCGGGACGGCATTGCCGCAGGTGGCGCGCGCTGCGGCCGCTGTGGACATCGGATGGGCGGTGCTCAATCGCGAAGCGAATTACATAGAGGATCTGCGGAAAGCTTCGACCGCGGGGATTTTTGCAATCAGTTCCGATCATGTGGAGATTGGACGCATTCAGGGGCGGCAGTTTGCGGCACTGCTGCCGCGCGGGGGAACGGTGCTGTACATCCAGGGTCCGTCGGAGAATTCCGCCGCGAAGGAACGCACCCTGGGAATGCAAGAGACCAAGCCGGCCAATATTCAAGTGATCGCGCTGCGCGCCCAGTGGACGGAAGAGAGTTCGCAGCGCGCGGTACGTTCGTGGTTGAAGCTGACTACTTCGCAAAAGGCCGCGGTGGACCTGATCGGGGCGCAGGATGATTCGATGGCCATGGGCGCGCGAAAGGCGTTTGAGGAGTTGCCCAGCGAAGGCGATCGCGAACGCTGGCTGAAGCTGCCGTTCACCGGCTGCGACGGCTTGCCGAAAACGGGCCAGGTTTGGGTACGCAGCGGCTTGCTGGCCGCAACCGTTTTTGTTCCGCCAAATACCGGTCAGGCCATCGAGATGTTTGTGCAAGCGATTCAGCAGAAGAAGCGTCCGCCCGAGCGCGTGCTCACCGTGCCTACCTCGATCCCTCCTCTTACTGCGCTCAAACCTCAGCGAATCACATAGCTTGCCCCTGCAAAAAGCGTCGTATAATGCCGCCCGGCGAAAAGTAGCAGCGCCATCGCTGAGGAGAGCGCATGAAGAGTCCGCGAAAATCGTCGAGCATCGATCGCAGGGAGTTTCTGGCGACGACCGGAACCGGCCTGCTGGCGGCGTCGATGCCGAGTGTGGCGAAGGGGGCGAGTTTTTCAGGGCCAGTGGGCGCCGCGTCCAGTTCCGCTGCCGCGTCTTCCGCGCAAACCGCAAGCGGCTCGCTGCGAAAGATTCCCATCGGCGTTTTCGATCCTGTATACAACAAGTTGTCGCTCGACGAGATGCTGGACCGCGTAAGCGCACTGGGACTCGAGGCGATGGAAATTGGAACCGGCGGATATCCTGGCACGGGACATTGTCCCATCGACGAATTGTTGGCGGATCCCGCCAAAGCGAAGGCCTGGAAAAAGAGGTTCGAAGATCGCGGCATTCAAGTTGCCACGCTCAGTTGCCACGGAAATCCTGTTCACCCGGACGAAAAGCACGCGGCGCGCGACCGCGAAAGTTTTCGGAAGACGATTCTGTTGGCGGAGCGACTGAACGTCCGCGTGATCGTGGGATTTTCCGGTTGTCCGGGAGGCACACCGGCCGACACGCAGCCGAACTGGATCACGTATCGCTGGCCCCCGGAATATGCGGAGATGGTGGACTGGCAGTGGAAGGAGAAGGTGATTCCCTATTGGAAGGAAGCGGCGAAATTCGCGCGCGCGCATGGCGTGCATCGCCTGGCGCTGGAGATGCATCCGAACTTCGTGGTCTACAATCCGCGCACGCTGATGAAGTTGCGCGAAGCGGTGGGCGAGGAAATCGGCGCGAACTGCGACTTGAGCCATCTGTTCTGGCAGGGATGCGATCCTGTGGAAGTGATTCATTTCCTGGGAAAACAAAAGGCGATCTTCCACGCGCACATGAAGGACACCGTTTTGTTTCCGGAGAACGTCGGGAAATACGGGGTGCTGAATTTTGCGTCCGAAATCGCCGACCTGCCGGAGGCTTCAGAGACATTTCGAGCGGTAGGCTATGGTCACAGTGCGAGCCTCTGGAAGTCCGTGGTGAAGGCATATATGGACATCGGCTACGAAGGAATCTTGAGCATTGAGAATGAGGACCCGATTTTGTCGGGGCCGGTGGGCGTGGAGCGCGCGGCATGGGTGCTGAAGAATGTGCGCAGCGAACTGCTCGGCGCCTGACGAAAAAAAAGGATCTAACACAGGGTAATGAACAGAGTTCACGGAGAAAGATAAATGGCTCAAGTCACGCGCTCGGCGAAAACTTACGATGTGTGTGTGATTGGCTCCGGCGCGGGCGGCGGCATGGCGGCGAAGATTCTCACCGAAGGCGGCCTGAGCGTGGCGCTGCTGGAAGCCGGCCCGCAAGTGTATCCGGAAAAAGATTTCAAGATGCTGATGTGGCCGTACGAACTACCGCATCGTGGTGCGGGCGTGGGCGGGCTGGCGCTCGAAAATTTCAGCGAATTCCTGGCGCCCAATGGTTCGTGGGACATCGCCGGAGAGCCGTACACGTCGGTGCCCGGCGCGGATTTTCAGTGGTTTCGCTCGCGCATTGTGGGCGGGCGTACGAATCATTGGGGGCGCATCGCGCTGCGGTTCGCTCCGGTGGATTTTCGCTCCTACACGCGAGACTCGCTGGGCGCGGACTGGCCCATCTCTTACGAGGATCTTGCGCCGTATTACGACAAGGTGGAATCGTATATCGGCGTGTTCGGAACGAAAGAAGATGTGTCCAGCGCGCCGGACGGCGTTTTCCTGCCGCCGCCGAAGCCGCGCTGTCA
>CATPAM010000087.1 GCA_955651735.1 Candidatus Acidiferrales bacterium
ATTGCTCGCCGTCCTTTAACTGGAAAAAGAAGCTAGACGACGTCATTATCGCCAACTTCCAGCAAGAGCTTGGCAAGATGGGTTACAAATTCCAGTTCGTGACGCTCGCGGGATTCCACTCGCTGAACATGAGCATGTTCAACCTTGCGCGCGGCTATTCTCAGGCAGGCATGACCGCATACTCGAGACTGCAGCAGGAAGAATTCGCGGCCCAGGAACTTGGTTATCGCGCGGTCACGCACCAGCGCTTCGTAGGAACCGGCTATTTCGATGAAATTGCACAGGTCGTCTCTGGCGGCCATTCATCGACTACCGCGTTGGCGGGGTCGACCGAGACTGCGCAGTTCCACGCGCAGCAGGAGGATGACCTTACGGCGACGCGATCCCGGGTTTCGTATAGCAAGCTCGGGCGCATTTGAAAGCGTCCAGAAACAAAAGGGGCCGCGTGAGCGGCCTCTTTCGCGATTTAGAGCAAGTCGGCTGGTTGCAAGCTCTTACTGATTGCTTCCGCTGGTCCCCGAATGGGAAGGTTCGGCGCTGACCTGACCTTCCACGCGGAGTTCAAAATCCTTCCCGTGGAAGAAGATCTCGGTCAGAGCGTTTTTTCCGTCATCCGACTTCTTCGCAGCGTAACCATCGGTCCGATTCTTTTCGCCGACGGTCACCACCTGCGCCGGCACCGAAGCTACGGTTTGCTTGCCGCTGGTGATGCTCAGCTCGACCTTGGGACCTTCGCCATTCCATTCGACCTTGTACTCGCCCGCAGGCAACTGCTTGCCTTGCACTTCCACACTTTCGTACAGGCGCAGCGTGCCCTTACCCGTGCCCGCAGCAAAGACGCTGGCGGCCAGCAGCAGCGACGCTCCCGCTAAAGTGACTAGATTCCTCGACCCTTTCATCTTTCATCTTCCTTTCTGTTTGTCCTCGCGAAAACTCCCGCCTCGGTATCCGCAGGAGCTTTGGGGAGGCCTTCAGTAGGATGCGGGGCCGGCGCGGGTGTCACGCGAGAATGCGGCTGGAAGTGACAGATAATAATGTAGATACTAGTATTCTAATTTCCCCATGCGCGGCCGATCTAACCTTCGACTGAAAACTGCCCCTCTTTCGGGTCGGCGCTTTGTGTCCTTCTAGTTCACGGGCCTTACTAAATGGGGACTACGGTACCATTCAAGTTTCACTACGTTTGGCCGATGATGACTGAGTATGGCGAGCCTCTACTTTTGCCAGCCCCACACGCAGAACCAGGGCATGCTGCGCGCTATCTTAAACCGGGAAGATTGCCAGCACCTGGCGGCGCCGGGCGCCATCACTTATCTTGGGGACGAATTCCCTAATTTTGCTAACGGCCATCGGCAAGAGCGCGATTTTGCTGTGCTGAAAGTGGATGCCGAAGAAGCCGACACGAAATGGCGTCCCGGCTTCTATCGCGTCGACGCCGACCTGATGGAACTCAATAGCGTGCTCCTAACCCTCGCGCGCTAATCCGTTTGCTCGCACCTCCGGTACTCACTTACGTCCATGCCACCCCAACGGCTAATTAACTCCATCTCTAGTTGTGCTGCTGCTGACGACGAGTGGGGGCGAGAATGGCCGGCTTGCCGTTGCGAGAGGTCGAGTCTATCCTGATAGCACAGCCATGAATCGCGTCTATCTGGATCACAATGCAACGACGGCTGTCGAGCCAGAGGTGCTCGACGCTATACTGCCCTACCTGTCGAGGGAGTTCGGAAACGCCGCCTCGATTCACACCTTTGGCCAGAAGGCGCGCGCCGCGGTCGAAACGGCGCGCGAACAAGTCGCGGCACTGATTGGCGCACGCCCCCAGGAAATCGTTTTTACAAGTGGCGGCACGGAAGCGGACAACCATGCGATCTTTGGCGGAATTCCCCTGCTTGTAAGCTGGCCCGCGAGTCGAAGTCCGAACCCCGCCGACGACCTCGGTAAGCGCTTTTCTATCGCTCACTTCAAACACGTCATCACCACTAGCATCGAACACGAGGCTGTCCTCAACACCTGCCAGGCGCTCGAGAAGCAGGGCGTACCCGTCACCTACCTGCCCGTCGATGGACAAGGAGTCATTTCGCCGGAGGCGCTTTGCCGCGCTCTTCGCAAGGAGACCGTGCTGATTACCGTGATGCACGCCAACAACGAGCTGGGCACGGTGCAACCGCTCGAGGAAATTGGGCGCATCGCCGCGGACGCCGACGTTTACTTTCATACCGACGCAGTGCAATCCGCAGGCAAGGTACCGATCGATGTGAACGCGCTCCGCCTGGATTTGCTTTCTCTCTCCGGGCACAAATTTTATGCGCCCAAGGGCATTGGAGCGCTGTACATCCGCGGAGGTACGCGTTTGCAGCAGCTTCTCTATGGCGGGCATCACCAGCGAGGATTCCGCCCTGGCACGGAGAACGTTGCAGGAATTGTCGGCATGGGGAAAGCCGCGGAGCTTGCCCGGAAGGCCTTGGTGGAGGATGCGGCGCGCATTTCTGCTTTGCGCGACCGGCTGGAGCAAGGGCTGCTCTCGCGCGTGCGGCATTCACGCGCCAACGGCGCGCGCGCCTCGCGCACGCCTAATACGACCAACATCATGTTTCCCGGGATTGAAGGCGAAGCTCTGGTCATCGCGCTCGATCTTAAGGGGCTGGCCTGCTCGACCGGGGCGGCTTGCTCGTCGGGGGCCGTCGAGCCGTCGCACGTGCTGACCGCCATAGGTCTGTCGCCCGACGAGGCGCGGGCCAGTTTGCGCTTCAGCCTGGGCCGGCACACCACTGCCACCGAGATCGATTTCGCATTGCAAATTGTGCCGGCTGCTGTCGAACAACTCCGCGAACTCTCACCCACCTACAGCAAGGAAGCCGCAACGAGGTCGTAAGTCGGCGCTTGCCTCCTTAGGCGGTGCAGGAGCCGTGGGAAGAGGCCGCCAAGCAGTTGCTGCGCAACAAACACTGGGTTTTCCCGTAAAATGAATGGAGCATGAGCAACGCGACTCAATTCGACGCTTTGCCCGCGAGCGACGCGATTCAGAGCGGCTTGATTGCCGTGGCCATGAGCGGCGGCGTTGACTCTTCCACCGTCGCGGCCCTGCTGCAGCAGCAAGGGCACCCCATCATCGGGCTGACCATGCAGCTCTGGAACCAGCGCCGCCTGCCCGAGTTGCAGGGCGACGGACCGGCGCAGCACCGCTGCTGCTCGCTCGACGACGTCTACGATGCCAAGCGCGTCGCGCAGCACTTGAATTTTCCGCACTACGTGGTGAACTTCGAGCAGCAATTTGAAGCGCGCGTGGTGCGCCCCTTCGTCGACCAGTATCTTGCGGGGCGCACGCCGATCGCGTGCACCAACTGCAATACGGATGTAAAGTTCGAGCCGCTGCTGCGCATGGCGCGCCAGATCGGTGCCGAGCGGCTGGCCACTGGCCATTACGCGCGCATCCGCCGAAATGAGCAGACCGGCCGCTGGGAATTGTGGCGCGCTCGCGACGACAGCAAGGATCAGTCCTACTTTCTCTGGGGACTGACGCAGGAGCAGCTTGCGCGCAGCGAATTTCCACTGGGCGAACTGAGCAAGGAGGAAGTGCGCGCCGCTGCGCGGCTGGCGAACTTGCCCGTGGCGGACAAGCCCGAAAGCATGGAACTGTGTTTCGTTCCCAACGGCAACTATGTCCAGTTCATTGAGGCGTATTCGCGCGAGCGCGGCGCGGCATTGTCGAAGACCGAGGGCGAGATCGTCTCGGAAGATGGCGCCGTGGTCGGACGTCACTCCGGCGTACACAACTTCACCATTGGGCAGCGCAAGGGCTTGGGATTTGCAGCAGGCAAGCCGCTCTACGTAGTGGCCATCGACCGCGGGAACAATCGTGTGGTCGTGGGAGATGACGAGTCGCTGCGCACCACGACTTGCGACGTACAAGATGTGAACTGGATCGCGCACCAGGTTTCCCGTGAACCAGTGTGCGCGACGGTGAAGATCCGCCACAAGCACGTTCCTGCCGAAGCAACTGTCACGCCGCTGGATGCCACGCACACGCGGATCGTTTTTAACGCTCCGCAGCGCGCCATCACCTCCGGGCAGGGCGCTGTTTTCTATGACGGTGAGCGTGTCCTGGGCGGCGGTTGGATTCGCTAGACCAATTAAAAAGGGCAGGCGCACAACACGCCTGCCCAAAAAGTCCGTAACTTCAAAGCCGGCTAAATAAACAACTCTTCTTCCTGTTCCAGCGGTTCTTCGGGCCGCCGTCTTCCGCGCCGGGCGCGGAGCAAATCGATTCCCACCTTGATACCTTGCATCAGGGCCGACACTTTTTGGACTGGCCGCCAAACGTTGTGAGAGAACTTTGTCCCCGCGTCCTCGACGGCTTCCAGCGCGCCGGTGAGAATGCGATCCGCGCGCACAAGCTGCCCACGCAGCCGGTCAGAAGCCTCGGTGAAAACGCGGTCGACCTTCTGCGCCTGTGCACGCGCCAGGTATACGACGTGCGCGGCATCGGCAACCATTTCGGAAATTTTCGGCTGCGTATCTTCCAGCAGGATTTGGACGCGGGTCAGAATCGGGCTAAGCCGCGACTCTAGGTCAGATGTAAACCGTTCCATGCGATCCATGGTGCGCCGCATCTGCAAAAACATGGCCACCAGAATCGCCGCCTGCAGCACAATCGCTGCTGCCGCAACGCAAACGAAAACTGCGATCCACGTTTCCATACGCACCCCAAGCCCTTACGCATGGGCTTACTTACGGCTGCCAATCACCAACCGAGCCTGCGGCGCGAAGTCCAGGGCCGCGCCGCCAAAGACTTAAGACTTGGATTCGCGCAGATACGCTTCGCGTCCCGCGTCCACGGCCGCCGCTATCGAGTCCTTCTTGCGCACCGCCACGTCCTTGCTGCGCTCGATCAGTTCGTCTGCCCGCTCGCGAAGTTCCCGCGCCTTGCGCTGCGCGTAGTCGCGCCCTTCATCCGCTTTCTTCGAGAGCAGGTCGCGCGTCTCTTCGCCGGACTTGGGCGCAAATAATATTTTAATGAGAGGGCGTACACCGAGATCTACTAGGAAGTACGTCACCTTGGATCCCACATTGTCCGCCATAGCAACCTCCGCAAAAAACGTAGCACAGCAGTGGGCACCGCGCAATACGAGCTAACCCCTATGGCCCCCTATTTCAGGTTACCTGCGACAATCTCCGCTTCCAGATGCGCCAGAATTGCCTCCGCCACCTTAGCTGAAACCACGCGACCCAGCTTTTCTCTGCCCGCGCGCCGCAAGTTCGCGATGCTGCCGAATTCGCGCAGCAGCTTTTGGATGGTGCGCGGCCCGACCCCGGGAATTTCACTTAGCGCGGTCTTCGTCTGCCGCTTTCCGCGCCGCTGTCGATGGAAGCTGACCGCGAAGCGATGCGTCTCGTCGCGAATTTGCTGTATCAGATGCAGCACGGGCGAGTGGCGGTCCAGGATACACGGCTCATTTTCCTGGCCGAGAATGTACAAAGTCTCTTCCTTCTTGGCGATGCTGGCCATCGGCTGGTTGATGATTTGCAGCGATTCGAGCGCCGCTGCTGCGGCATGCAACTGCCCGATGCCGCCGTCGATCAAAATCAAGCTGGGCATGGGCCGCTTCTCTTCCAGGACGCGGCGGTAGCGGCGAGTCACCGCTTCGCGCAGGCTGGCGAAATCGTCGTTTTGCCCAAGCACCGGGAGAGCGCCGCTGGCTGCTCCATTTCCTGCGTCGCCTTGAATAATAAACTTGCGGTAGTCCGATTTCTTCATCCGGCCGTCTTCCCACGCGACCATCGAAGCCACTGTGTCCGTAC
>CATPAM010000088.1 GCA_955651735.1 Candidatus Acidiferrales bacterium
AATACGTGCGAATGCATCGCGAACATAGCCCCTAAGACAAAAGTCGGCCAGGGAAGCTGGGGCACACCATTCAGCCAGCTGCTCAGCACAAACACGAGCAGATAGCTCGCCTGGATCAGCACATCAAACGGAGGGCGCCCCTTCCATCCCGCGCGAGGAGAATTGTACAGCGCCACCGCGGCCGCCAACGCTGCATACCAAAGCAAGATTTTCGTCCCGATCAGGAGCAGAAACAGCGCCAAGAACGGAACTTGCGCGACGGCAATCTTCCACCGCAGCGCAGCCAATTGCTCCTTCGCGCCCAAGGATCCGAAAAGAAACGTGCCCTTCCGCGGATTGTAAACGTCTGCTTCCGCGTCCACGATATCGTTTACGCCGTAAAGCACAAGCCCGAGCGGAACCAGCACGTAGAAGAGCCCTACCCAAAAAATCCAAGAGCGGAGAAAGTCGCGATGCCCCAGCGGCATTAAGTAAAACAGCGCCGTGGTGGTCCACAGTCCGGGGCGCGACACCTGCGTGAGAAACACCAGCCCCGACCAGATCGTGCGTCTGGTCGAAGCCGCCACTGGCGTCTGAATCGTTGCCGTTTCCATTGCTCTTACAGGAGACTACACAAACTAGCTCTCGGCGTGTGCTTCCTCGCTTCGCGGCTCCTACGCGGCAAGAGCATCCGCTACGCCAAGCCTGCCGCTCGATGCTTGTCACGGCCATTTCTTGTTGATAGGCTTGCGCTCCATACTCCGGGTCTCGGTCGGATTCTTGCTTTGCTCAGCCCCAGGCCGGAAGCGCAAAGGAGGCCAATCCATGAAAAACGTTCCCAAGCTCACGCTGTGGCTGCTGGTCTTCGCGACCGCCGCGTTGGCCGGCTGCCAGGAGGCGTATCACGAAAAAGAAGAGCGCTACGTGCTCATCGCCGCGAATATCAACTTGCCCTACTGGCAGGAAGCCGAAGCGGGCTTGCGCGATGTCACCAAGGAAATGGGGATCGGCGTAAAAGGCGAAATGGATGGCCCAACCTCGTATGCCCCGAAGGAGGAAGTCGACGCTTTCCAAAAGGCCGTCTCTTCCCATCCCGCTGGAATTCTTGTTTCCGTGGCCAATCCAGAAATGTTTCAGGCGCCCATCGCTGCCGCCATTGCCAGCGGTATTCCGGTCATCTGCCTCGACTCCGACGCGCCCGATTCCAAGCGCGTCATGTTCATCGGGACGGATAATTTCCGTGCTGGACAGGAAAGCGCCAAGCGCATCGCCGACATCCTGAAGGGCCACGGCGATATCCTGCTGGTCACCATTCCCGGCCAGCTCAATTTGCAAGAGCGCGTGCGCGGCGCGAATGAAGCCTTGAAGAAGTATCCCGGAATAAAAATCGTGCAGACCATCGACGACAAGGGCAATTCAAATAATGCATTCGACGGTGTCAACGCTATCCTCTCCGCCAAGAAGCAAAAGGTGGATGGTATTCTCTGTCTGGAGGCTTCGGGCGGAGCGGGCGCCGCGAGCGCGTTGCACCGCGTGGACATGACTGGAAAAATCGCCATCGTGTCGTTCGACAAGGACCCCGAGACGTTGGACTGGATCGACCGCGGCGGCATTAACGCCACGGTCGTGCAAAAGCCCTACGTGATGGCGTATTACGGCGTGAAATTCCTGGACGACTTGCACCACAACGCAGTGCATGAGTTCAAAGATTGGCGCAACGCGCCCGCGTCCCCATTGCCGGCGTGGGTCGACACCGGAACCGCCATTGTGGACAAGACAAATCTGGCGGCCTTTAAGGAAGCTCTGACCGCACACCCCAAACCGTTGTAATCGGCGAATTTAGACCAAACCGAACGAAGCGAATGCAGTAATCGAGGCGCACCCCAGCGCTATTCCCAGCACGATGCCCGCAAGCACATCGCTCAGAAAGTGCATGCCCAGTACGATCCGCGACACCGCAATGCTGAACGCCAGGAAAAACAGCGCCCCCTCCAGCGACGGATAGAAATAACTGACCACCAGCGCGATCGAAAACGCCGTCATCGTGTGCCCGGAAGGAAACGAAAATTTATCCGGCGGCAAAACTCTGGACCAGCAGTGCGGCTCCACCTGGCAAGGCCGCGACCGCTGGCTCAGCCTCTTGAGCAGTTTGAACACCAGGATTCCGAAAATGGCCGCGGAGCCCGCCGCGCCGATCGCCCCGAATTTTTGCGGCCCGCCGTAAACCAGCAGCATCGCGCCCAACCCGTACCACAGCCAGCCGTCACCCATGCGCGTGGCGGCGATCATCCAGTAACGAATCCATCGCGGCGCGCGCCACCGGTTCATCCGCCGCATTAGGCGGTGGTCGCGCTGTTCGATGAATCCCCAGACGGTCCGCGTGACGGTCATCGCGTCACCCCATTATTTCGATTCGTCCGCACTCCAAAACGTCAGCTCGCCAAATTACTCTCCAGGCCCGCATCCAACTGCCAGAGCAAGCGTGACTGCTTCTCTTCGCTGTCCAGCTTGGCTGACCACTTGTGGCAAAAGCGGATTTCGTTCAGCCAGTGCGCCGCGGTGAACGCCGGAACAAACGCAGCCAGCGGCATCAGCGGCAGCGTCCACGGCTGATCGCGCAGCAGCGCCAGCACGATGCGGTACACATCCGCGGTCAGTTTCACGTAGCTCCCGTGCGCCCCGCAAATCATTCCGCGGCCCGCGCGCAGTGCCGCAAGAAATTCCTCCGCAGTCCGCGCTCCTGCAACTTCGGTATAGGTGCGCCCTACTCCGGCAATCGTGTGCGAGTCGCT
>CATPAM010000089.1 GCA_955651735.1 Candidatus Acidiferrales bacterium
CAAGCGCCACGGAGGCACCCCCAGCCCGGGTGTTTGGTGAAAAGAGGCTGCAAGGTGTTGAAATAAAGAACGGGAGCTTGAAAAAGAGGGCAAAGAGAGACCAAAGAGGCGGCAAGTCGCTGAAAACAAAGGGGAAGCTACAGAAGAAATTTGCGGGACGGAATGCGAGAGGCAGAAGTGGTAAACATCCCCGGGGCAATGTGTATGGTTGTCAAAATATTGGATTTGGAGGAAAAGCAATTCGTGAGAGTATGAAACAAAGGGGCAACAAAGACCGACTTAGACGGCTTGCTTGGGTACAAAGAGGTTGGCTGGGCGGACAGAAGAGGCTATGGGCGAGTTCCGCAACGTCTTATGGCGCGAAATAGATTAACTGTCAAGTAAATTCGATTGCGTCGTCTGGGCTGGTATAGCGCTCGGCGTTCGAGCATTGGCAGCATTGGTTAGCGGTGGCACGTGTTCTTGGCGTCTCTGCTGGATCTAGAACGGCAAACCACCCTTGCCGAAGCCGCAACGATTTGATTGATGTCCAGGCGGCTCGAAACTCACCCGAGTCGTTTGGGTGTAAGCTGTCTCGGTACCGTATGAAGCGGCTTGCCCTGCTTCCGTTCATTATCTTTCCGCTGGTTGCGCCATTCTCGGTGACGGCCCAGCAGGGCGCTCAATCCACGCAAACTGCCTCCGCGCACTCGTATTCACGCCCGAAATGGACCGAGGAAGATAAGAAGACCGTTCTGGTGAAGGCGCAGCGAGGAGATAAAGGGTCGCAGTTCTGGCTCGGCGCCGCTTATGAACAGGGTTGGTTAGGAAAGAGCAACTTTCAAGAAGCGCTGAGGTGGTACCGGAAGGCCGCCGCGCAGGGAGATCCTGATGCGCAAAACAGCTTAGGACAAATGTATGAGGATGGGGAGGGTGTGCGGCAGAATTACGCGCTGGCCGCCAAGTGGTACCGAAAGGCTGCGGAGCACGTCCCCGACTTGGGAGGAGCGGGTCAGGGAAGGAACAATTTGGGCTTGCTCTATCTGAATGGGCTCGGTGTTCCAAAGGACTACGTTCAGGCGTATGTGTGGTTCAGGCTAGCCGAGAACGACGCCGACCTCTCCTATGCAAAGTCCCGGATGAATGCTGCGCAGATTCTCGAAGCCGAGCGGATGGCAGCGGAATGGGTAATACGCCATCCAGGGCCGTGACGGTTCACGGCAAAAGGCCGAGCGCGAGAAAAGACCTCATAATTAATGCGAGCGCGAACTTCGTTGGTGCACGACTCTTACGTCTTGCCGCGATCCCTCCA
The DNA here is from genome assembly GCA_955651735.1 of Candidatus Acidiferrales bacterium. GTDB lineage: Bacteria > Acidobacteriota > Terriglobia > Acidiferrales > UBA7541 > Acidiferrum. The sequence continues at coordinate 1,292 of CATPAM010000089.1, forward strand.
CTACGCGGCCAGCGGTCAAGAAGCGAGCTCAGGAAAAAACGGAGCGCTGCCTCGTTTCCTTGACATAAAGAACATACTTGCGGTCACTTCATGTTATTCAAAGCGTTTTCGAGGCCGGGGATGACGCGGACTACGGGGCCGTTCCAAAACGCTGAGGGTGGTTCGTCGCTCCATTGGGAGCGCGGGGCATACAGAATTACGTCATCCCAATAAAATCCGCTGCTCAGGCAGCAGGCGGGCTTTATCGGCGGCGGCTTGGCGGCGGCTCTGCGGCTCAGCTCTTGGGCGACAAGATGCCTGGGGTCCCAAAACTGCCTCCCTCGTTGGTCTGCGATTCTGCCGAGGGCGCTACCGCTTGGCGAAGTAAAATCAGTGGGCAGGATCGGCTCCCAGACGACCAGAACGCGGAGTTTTATGTCCGGATGGCTGGCAAGAAACTTTTCGGCTGCGGAGGCCCCCCGCAGACACGTTGCTCAAGTGGGGGAGAGCAAGAGGATGATGCGAGGCTCGTCTGCCGCGGAGTCAAACGCGCTTTGGAATTCGCTGAAGTTCGATGCTGACAGGGTGAGGAGCGGCGGCTGTCCTTGGGGCGTCTTGGACGGCCCCCAAAGATACACGCCCGCCGTCAGCAGCAGTACCGCGATCATAACGGCGATAAGAAGTCGTTTTCTCATTTCCATGACCGGTAGAAATGATCCGCCAAGAATCCCGCAATCTGCTGCGGGAACAGAATCATGCCAAGCACAATCGCGACCGCCGTCCAGAGCAGCAATTGTCCGACGAGACGACCCTTGACAGCGCACTGCTTTGCGCGGTGCTGCTGCCAGAATCCCACGCCGATCAGCACGATGGAAAGCACAAGGAACCACGGCCGAAACCGCAGCAGGAAAGCGCCGGCACCGGCGGCTCCGATGGCAGCCGCAAAGCCGAGGGGTACGCAGCACGCCATGGTAGCGAGCGAGCTCACGATGGCCGCAAGAGAGGCTGAGAGGCCCGTGCCCGGTCTCACTGTTTTTCTCCACGTATTGCTTCGCGCAGGGCGCGGTGAATCATTTCCGCCGGCGGGACGCCGGGCAGTTTCTCACCCGGATACAATCGACAGGAGACTGCAAAGTGTTGCGCCTCTGATTCGCCGGCAATATCGCGGCCGTTGATACGAATGGTAGGGGAACCGCGAAACTTCAGTGCCTCGGCCATGCGCGGGTTGGCTACAAGTAACTCGCTGATTGGAGCGGAGATTCTCTCAGCGGCCAAAGCGTTTTTCAGTTCCGCCAGCGCGGCGGGGTAATGCGGACAGTCCAATACGTAGAGAATTTCGATTTTCACGCAGCAGTCTCCGAGCGATTCTGCTTGCCGCTCAAGAGCGGGCAGCGTGCATTTTTTCGCATTAGCTCCTTTTTGCAGGTGCGCAGCGCTGCTCGCAGCTCGTGTTGCAATGTTTGGAGGTCGCGGAGCTTTCGCCGGACCTGAAGGAGTTTTTTCCGCAGGCGAAGGCATACCGGGGCACAGGGTTGCAGGCGGCTGCCGCGCAGCGCGAGAAGCTCGCGCACTTCCTTCAGCGTAAATCCCAGGCCCTGTGCTTGGCGGATGAATCGCAGAGTTCCCAGGTCCGCATCGGCGTATTGCCGGAAGCCGCCTGCGGTTCGCGAAGGACGCGGAAGCAAGGCGGTTCGCTCGTAGAAGCGAATGGCATCTGGGGTGAGGCCAATCTTTTTTGCTACGCCGTCAATATGTATTGTAGCGGCTACAGCCTTAATCTACACCCTGGAGCATAGTCCAGAGTCAAGAGCGACTATGGTTGCGAGCATGGGCAAGAACTCGGCAGCCTCCGCCCAGCCGGAGTCTCTTCCACGCGTGCGAGCCCCCGCCACTTCGTGAGACGAGTGCGGCGCACGCTGAGGTGGCGGATTTTTTCCAGCGTAGCCCGCAGG
>CATPAM010000090.1 GCA_955651735.1 Candidatus Acidiferrales bacterium
GCACGGACCTCTCGCTCTTCGACAAATTCAACGGTATCTACCGCACCTACTTCACTACCAAGGACTTGCCCGCGCGCGAATTCATCGGAGCGGCCGCGCTGCTGCGCGGCGGCCATTTCGAGCTGCAAGCCATCGCCGTCCGCCACTAAACAAACGCTGGCCTCTCTACGAGCTACGCGGGCACCGTTTTGGTACAGGGTTGACGCCGAGTTGGCGGGCAACCCCCAATCCTCAATTCCCGGGGCGCGTTAGTCAACTTAGGCGTGGTCTGCGATCTAAACGAGAGAAATAAGTGCCGACGATTTGCCCATATAATGCCATAGCAAAGTGTCAATGTACGGCTAACCTGACCATATATGGGCTTATTGGGAGGGTATGCCAAAGCAGATCAGCATCGTAAGTTGCAATAAATCAAATACTTACAAGATTAGGTCGAATTTATATTCTGTGGCGCAGGAAATGCACCACTTTCACGCAAAATGGAATCGGGTTATGCTCAGAGTCACTACACAGAAAAAGCGCAGTAAGGTCCTGCTCACCGTCGAGGGGCGCTTGGCTGGAGACTCGGTCTCCACCCTGGAGCAGTGCTGGCGCGAATTGCACGCCGCTTCCCCCATCGAAAAGTTCAACGTCGACCTTTGTGGCGTCAGCTTTATAGACGCTGCCGGAAAGGCGCTGCTAAAGGAAATCCACCGCCAGGGTGGGCGCTTGGTAGCGCAGGGATGCTTGAACCAGGCAACAGTTAAAGAAATCACCGGGCAGGCCGAAGGGCGCAGCGAGACGGACAGCAGGAAGGACCCCAAGCGCTCGCACATTATTTTTTACATAGCGTTTTTCAGCCTGCTCCTCATTCCCACGTTTACCCCGGCGCAGTCACAGCGGCAGCAAAGCCCGCTGCCCGCAGAGGCTCCGGCAGGCGTGATGCGCTTGACGCTCGACCAGGCCGTGGCCCTCGCGCTGAAGCAAAACACCACCGCGCAAATCGCCGTCCTCACTGCGGCGCAAAGCGATCAAGACCGGAGGATCGCATTGTCCGCGCTACTGCCCCAGGCACAGCTGGGCGTCACCGCACAGTGGCAGCGCATCAACATCCTGGCGCAGTTCGGCGGCACGCGGATATTCCCGGGATTCCCCGGCCACGTCGGACCGTACTCCACTTTTTCCGCTGGCCCTTCCTTCAACGGACCCATTTTCGATCTCACGCTGTTCCGGCGCTACCAGGCGTCGCGCAACACCACGAATGCCAGCAGGGCGGACAGCCTTTCCACCCGCGAGCAGGTCGTTCTGTTGGTAGTGTCGCAATATATCGGGACGTTGCGCTCGATGGCGGACGTCGAGGCGTCCGAATCGCGCGTGGACTTGGCCCAGGCGCTCTACGATCAGGCCGCGGACCTGCAAAAGGAAGGCGTCGGCACGGGGATCGACACGCTCCGCGCCAACGTCGAGCTGCAAAACGAGAATCAGCGCCTGCTGGAAGCGCAGGCCACGCGCGAAACCTCGCTGTTCGCGTTGAGCCGCCTGCTCAATCTCGATCCTCGCCAGCAAATCAAATTGGGCGATTCGTTGAGTTTCTTTGACACGCCGCAGCCCGAAGTGGAAGCCAGCATCGAAGAAGGTTTGTCCGCGCGGCCGGAATGGAAATCGCTGCAGGAGCAGATACGCGCCGCGGAAAACCAGAAAAAAGCGGCGTTCGCCGAGCGCTTGCCCTCGGTGCACTTCAGCGGAAGCTGGGAGCAATTCGGCACCGAGCCCGTTTCGGTGATCCCGACCTATACCTACGCGGGAACGGTCAGTGTCCCGCTGTTTACCGGTGGCCGCATTCGCGCTGAGACCGTCCGTGCGGACCTGGATATTCAGAAGTTGCATCAGCAGCAAGCGGATTTGCGCAATCAGATCGCGCTGGACGTAAAGACGGCGTTGATCAATCTGGATTCCGCGCGAAGCCAGGTGCGCGTCGCCAATCTGGGCGTGCAGCTCTCCAGGGAAGAAGTGGACCAGGCCCGCGACCGCTTCAAGGCCGGCGTGGCCAACAATATTGAGGTCATTCAGGCTCAGGATTCTTTGGCCCGCGCCAACGATAACCAGATCGCCGCGCTATATCGCTTCAATCAAGCGCGTGCCGATTTGGCGCGTTCCATCGGCCAGATGGAAAAAGTTTACGCGAAGTAACCCGAGGAGACGATGAGCGTTGAGATCGAAGTTGGGTTGGAAAATGCCGCGAGAGTCAAAGGGGCTGCGCAAGAGATTTTCCTGGAAGAGCCACCGAAGGGGCTGAAAAATCCGAAAGTGCAGCGCTTGCTCGGGGTTGGTGGGCTGCTGTTACTCGCTGTGGTGATTGGCCTGTTCGTTTACTACCACAATCGCGAGAGCACCGATGATGCGCAAGTCGACGGGCACATCACTCCCATCGCTTCGAAAATCTATGGCCGCGTTGCAGAAGTCTTGGTCAACGACAACGAGCAGGTGAAAGCGGGACAGGTCCTGGTGCGGATCGATCCACGCGACTATCAGGCCAGCCTGGACCAAGCCAAGGCGCAGTTAGCTTTGGCAGAGAGCGAGGCAGCGTCCGCGGGAGTCGATATACCTCGCACGCGCGAGAATGTCGCCAGCGGCACCTCCAGCGCGGATGCGCAATTGGCCGGCGCGGTAGCCGACCTCGCACGCGCGCAAGTCACCTATGACCAGGCGCGCACCTCGGACCTTGCCTGGGCGCAGGCCAACATCGAGAAGAGCAGGGCCAATGCTGAGCTGGCACAGGCGGACCTAGCGCGTTACAAGCCGCTGCTCGACAAGGGCGAAATTTCCAAGCAACAGTACGACGCCGCGAAGGCCAACGCCGACGCCACGGCCAGTGCGTTGAAGGCCGATCAGGAAAAGTTGGCGCAGGCCCAGCGCGCGGTCGAAATCACTAAAGCCCAGTTGCTCGCGTCCGGCGCGCGCGTCGAGCAAGCCAAAGCCGGTGTTTCCGCGGCGCACGCCGACGTGCGGCAGATCAGCATGCGCACCTCCGACGCGCAGGGGAAAATCGCCAAAGTACAGCAAGCCCGCGCGGCGCTGGAGGCTGCGGAACTGAATCTCGGGTATACCCAAGTCGTTGCGCCGGTGGATGGCGTGGCCACGCACAAGCAAGTTGAGACCGGCCAGATCGTGCAACAGGGCCAGGGATTGCTTGTAGTCGTGCCGCTGCAGGACGTGTGGGTCACTGCGAATTTCAAGGAGACGCAACTTCGTAAAATGCGCGCGGGGCAGAAGGCCTACGTACACGTAGACACTTACGGACAAACTTTCCCGGGCCACCTCGATTCCATTGCCGGAGCAACCGGAGCAGTGCTGAGTTTGCTGCCTCCGGAAAACGCCACCGGCAATTACGTCAAAGTAGTGCAACGCATTCCCGTGAAGATCGTGCTCGATCCGATCCCGTCGGGGAAAGCGATTTTGCGGCCGGGGATGAATGTGGACGCGACCATCATCACTCAGTGACGCGATGAGCGGGAGCGCAGGCGGAATAAAGTGAAGGGCTCGAGCGTATTAAAGAGCAGGAGCGAGGACGAGAACTGCGGCTATGTTGAACAGGATCCTAGCCAGATTGCGGACGCCAGAAGGGAACATAAATCCCTGGGTGATCGCGATTACGGTGACGCTGGCGACGTTCATGGAGGTTTTGGACACCTCCATCGCCA
>CATPAM010000091.1 GCA_955651735.1 Candidatus Acidiferrales bacterium
ACCATCGAGCCCATCACGTTGCAAATCGCGAGCGTCGGTGAACCTTTCAGTTTTGCCTCGCGCTGTCCGGCCAGCGTGTCCGCGGTTTCACCGGATTGGCTGATGCACACGGTCAGCGTCTTGCTGTCCAGAATTGGGTCGCGATAGCGGAACTCACTGCCGTAATCGACTTCCACTTGCATGCGGGCCAGGCGCTCAATCATGAATTTCCCGGCCAGGCCGGCGTGCCAGCTTGTTCCGCAGGCTACGATGCGCACTTGCTGAAATTCGCGGAACTGTTGCTCGGTGATCTGCATGTCGTCGAGGAAAATCTTTCCGGTGTCTTGCGAGATGCGGCCGAGCAGCGTGTCGCGCACGGCGCGCGGCTGCTCGAAAATCTCCTTCTGCATGAAATGCTTGTAGCCGCCCTTTTCGGCCATGATGGGGTCCCAGGTGACGTGTTGCGCAGGGCGCTTGACTGGCCGGCCATCGTGGTCCATTACCGCGACACCTTGCTGCGTGAGCACGGCGATGTCGCCATCGGCGAGAAAAAAGATTTCTCGCGTGTGCTCGAGGAGCGCGGGAATATCGCTGGCGACGAAAAATTCGCCATCGCCGAGGCCGATGACCGAAGGCGGTCCCATGCGCGCGGCAACGATCTTGTGCGGATCTTTCGCGGACATGAACACCAGGGAGTAGATTCCGCGCAGATCCTTCAGCGAACGGCGCACAGCTTCCTCCAGCGGCGCATTCTTGGAATGTTTCTCGGCCAAGTGCGCGACGATTTCGGTGTCCGTTTCGGTGACAAACTTATGGCCTTCGCGCTGCAACTGCTCTTTCAGTTCCAAATAATTCTCGATGATGCCGTTGTGCACCACGACGATCTGCCCGCTACAGTCGCGATGTGGGTGCGCGTTTTCTTCGGTGGGGCGGCCATGCGTGGCCCAGCGGGTATGGCCGATTCCGTAAGTGCCTTCGATGGGAGATTTCCGCAGGACCTCTTCGAGATTGCGCAATTTCCCAGGCGCGCGGCGGACTTCCAGCTTGCCGTCCTGCGTGACGACGGCGATTCCTGCCGAGTCATAGCCGCGGTATTCCAGCTTGCGCAGGCCTTCAAGAATGACCGGAACAACCTTTTTTGGCCCGATATAACCGACAATTCCGCACATAAGGCAGTTTCTCCTAGGAGAAGCTAGTCTTGAAAGCGTAGCACGGAGTTTTTGCGTCTAAACCCGAGTACAGGAAGGCTAAGAGTTCAGTCCACAATCTCGAATCGATACTCCTCGATTACGGGATTGGTGAGCACTTCCTTGGAAATGCGCTCGAGCTGCGACTGCGCTTCGTCGCGGCTCCAGCCATCGAGATTCAGCACAAAAAATTTCCCCTGCCGCACATCGCGAACCTGCCTGTAGCCAAGCCCGGAAAGAGCGTGCTGGATGGTTTGTCCCTGCGGATCGAGAACGGTGCGTTTCGGCATCACCCAAACATGTGCTTTCATTGCATCATTATAACAGTGGCGCGGCCATTTCTGGCTGTCCGCCTCTGGTTCTCGGCTCCTGCAAACCAAATACGGTGCGCGGGCTGTTGCGTCCGGGTGTAGATTGATCGCGAGGACCTAGTCATGACACCAGAAGCCATGCGTAGCGAGGCGAGCGACTACGAGGCGTTGCCTGCGTTGCCGTTCGACTCCTGGAGGGAGACGTTTGAAACGTTGCACATGTGGACGCAGATTATCGGGAAAGTGCGCCTGAAATTGTGCCCGCTGGTCAACCACTGGTGGAACGTGCCGTTCTACGTCACCGCGCGGGGCATGACTACCGCGGCGATGCCATACCAGCAGCGCGACATCGAGGTGCGGTTTGACTTCATCGAGCATAAGCTCACCCTCGAGAGCAGCGAAGGCCGCGTTACGACGATGGCTCTGACGGCGCAAAGCGTTGCGGAGTTTTATAAGAAGTTCATGGCGGCGCTGAGCGAACTAGACGTAAGTGTGCACATATGGACGATGCCGAGCGAGGTTCCCAATCCCACGCCGTTCGAGCTAGATAAGGTTCACGCCGCTTATGATCTGCAAGCGGTGCACAAATTCTGGCGCATCCTGGTGTGGGTCGATCAAATATTCAAGGAATTCCGCGCCGGTTTTCAGGGCAAGGCCAGCCCCGTACATTTTTTCTGGGGAAGTTTCGATCTTGCAGTCACGCGCTGCTCTGGGAGAGTAGCGCCGGAGCGGCCAGGCGCAGAATCGATCACGCGGGAAGCCTACTCGCATGAGGTCAGCAGCGCGGGATTCTGGCCGGGTGGAGGGGACATCAAGGGGCCGGCGTGCTACTCGTATGCTGCGCCGGAACCGGCGGGTTTTGCGGAACAGCGCGTCCGGCCGCCGGCGGCGTTTTACCACCCACAAATGAAAGAGTTTTTGCTTATGTATGACGACGTGCGAGCTGCGGCCTCTCCGAAGGCCACGCTGATGGAATTCCTGCAGAGCACGTATGACGCAGCAGCGGACTGCGGGAAGTGGGACCGCAAAGCTCTGGAACGTTAGGGCAGCCGGACCCACCTGCAGTCGAAGCAAAACGGACAGCCAGAAACGGTTGTCCCACTATTTCGCTGGCAGGCCTGTAAAGCGTACTCCGGCGCTGTGGACTTTGTGGCGGATATTCAGCCCAATCAGCAGCGCGGTGATGGACTCGACGATGCGGGCGTTCTCCAGCTTTCCGCCATTCAGCCCGCGCACTCCGGGGATTTTTGCCGCCAGCTCCATGGCTACTTGCTTGGCTTTTTCGTCATCGCTGCAGACCAGCACGTCGCAATCGAGCGGCGCATCTCCCGCCAACAACTCCGCGCCTAGATTTTGAAACGCAGCCGCAATGCTGACTCCCGCGGGCAGTAATTCCGCGGCCGCCTCGGCCGCCGAGCCCTGCCAGACGCCAAGCATGCGCGTCGGCGATCCGCCGACGCTTGCGGCCAACGGCACCGTGGTGTCAATCACCACAGTTCCTGACTTCCAGACACCTTTCAATTGCTTCAGCAGGGCCGCTTGGCCGGAGAAGGGAACTGTGAGCACCGCGACATTGCACTGTGCTGCGGCCGAGGCGTTGTCCGCGTCTTCGATCTGCGCCGGGCCGCCGATGCGAGCGCGGAGTTGCCGCGCCGCTTGCTGGGCGCGGGCAGGATCGCGGGAACCGATTACGATGTGCTCGCCCGCACGCGCGAGCCGATTCGCCAGTCCCGAGCCCTCGGGGCCCGTGCCCCCCAAAATCGCAATCTTCCGCGCCATCGTGGCACTCCTTTTAGCTCACCGCTGCGCGATGATTATACGTGACGCGAGGGCGCGACTTGTGCCTGGTCTGTGCTATCTTCAAAAACTTCCACCATGGCGCCAACGACCCCAACCACTTCTGAGTTTCGCCTCGCGCTCGGCCAATTCGCCACGGGAGTTACGGTAGTCACCGCGGAGCGTGCCCCCGGCCGTGTGCACGGCATGACCGCGAACTCCTTTACATCCGTTTCGCTGGACCCGCTGCTGATTCTGATCTGTGTGAGCCAGAACGCGCAATTGCTGCCTCTGGTGAAGCGGCAAAAACGATTCGGCGTGAACGTCCTCAAGGACAACCAGCGAGCAATCTCGGAGTATTTTGCGCGCACCGAAGAAAGCGACCAGGCGGAGAAGCGGCTGGGCATTCGCTATCGTTGGACGGAAACCGGCATCCCGCTCCTGGAGAAGGCTCTCGTGCATCTAGCGTGCAATGTTGTTGCCTCCCATGCCGCCGGCGACCACACCATTTTCGTTGCGGAAGTTGAGAGCGTCGAAGTGTATGACGGCGAGCCGTTGCTTTATCTGCGGGGCAACTACCGCCCCGTCGCGCGCTAGGCTATCTGCTGCGCAGCACTCTAATGGTGCCCGCCCAGCGGATCGCGCTTCACGCCGTACTCCGTCCCCCACTTGTCGGTCATGTGCGAGCGAATCTCCCATAGCTCCGGAAAGAATTTGTGGCGCATACCCTCTTCGAGAATCTCGACAGGGCGACCCTTCAGCGATTTCGAGCCAAAGCCAATGGTGCGATGAATCAACTGCATGTGCTCGTAGCGGAATTTCTGGAACAGTTCATCGAATTCGGCCAGCGCTTCCGCCACCACATAAGCATCGCTGTGCGTGTACTCCGTGTCGTAGATCTTTTCCAGCGTTAGCCCGTGCTTGTCCAAATAGTGTTCCTTGAAAGAGCTCCAAATCGGCTGGTACATTTTCAGAAGCACGCGAAATCCCGGTGACTCCTGGCCGCTGCCATTGCCGAGGCGCAGGCGAATTTCCTGATATTCCTTGGGTGACATGATCTCCAGCAGGGCGATCTGCTGAATCATCAATCGCTGCACGGTGTGCACGCGGCGGAAGAGCGTGAGCGCGCGGTTGGTATTTTCCTGCTGCAAATACTCGTCGATATCGAGCAGCGTGTACGCGATCAGCTTCATCCACAGCTCTTCGACCTGGTGTACGACCTGAAATTGCAATTCGTCCGCGTTGCACAGCTCCTCGAATTTCGTCTGGCAAGAAAGCAGCGTCTTGGTGTTCAGGTACAGCTCGTAGTCGAGCGTGCCTTCGCCGCCCATAATCGCGTAAAACTGTTCGCGGTTCACAACGATTCCTCCATCACGCAGCAACTCCCTTACGTTTGAGATCTAACTTGAGGGTACCGCAAATTTCGAGGTGAGGCTGGTGAGATAAGAACGAAGGCAGGCTTGGTTCACTGGACTTCTAGCGCTCGGAACTTCCGGACGGTCGGGTCTGCTCCGTGTCGCCCACATCTTTACGGTGGCTCTTCACTTCGCGCAGCGCATATACCGGCTTGTTCTGCGATTCGTAGTACGTGCGCGCAATCAATTCGCCGAGCAGGCCCATGGACACTAATTGCACGCCGCTGATAAACAAGGCCACCGCCAGGAGCATCAGCGGCCCGTGCTGCGTCATCACGTTCACGCCATGGGCAAACTTTTCGAATGCCAGATAGACGGCAATCAACATTCCCAGCGTGGCTCCGCCAAAGCCCAGCAAGCCAAAAAATTGCAGCGGCCGCGTCGAGTAATCCAGCAAGAACTTGACGATCAGCAAATCCAGGAAAACGCGTATCGTGCGCCCGATCCCATAATTGCTTTTCCCGCTCTTGCGCTCGCCATCCGTGATGGGCACTTCCGTGATACGCGCGCCCGTCGAGCTTGCCAGCGCCGGAATAAACCGGTGCAGCTCGCCGTAAAGCTGAATTTCCTGAATAATCTCCCGGCGATACGCCTTGAAGGTTGTACCAAAGTCGTGCAGCTCGATCCCGGAAAGCTTGGCCATCATCCAGTTGGCCGCGCGGCTCGGGACTTGGCGCAGCAGCCAGTGGTCGCGCCGCGCGTAGCGCCAGCCGCTGACCAGGTCGTAGCCTTCTTCGATTTTTTCCAGGAAGCGGGGAATCTCTTCGGGGTCATGCTGCAAATCCCCATCCATCGAAATAATCACTTCGCCGCGCGCAAAATCGAATCCCGCCTTCAACGCCGGCGTCTGCCCAAAATTCCGTCGCAGCCGCACGATATTCACGCGGCGATCGTGCTCGTAGATGTCGGAAAGCACCTTGAAGGAGTTATCGCGGCTGCCGTCGTCGATAAAAATCAGCTCGTAGCTCTCGCCGATGGAATCCATGACCTCCGTAATCTTCATATACAGAGGTGGAATGTTCTCCTGCTCGTTGTAGAACGGGACGACGATAGAATATCGAACGCTGGATTCGCTTCTCATACCGTACTGGCCAGGAAGGCATAGTCTATCAGGCGAATCCCCTGAGAAGCGACAAGATTTCGTATTTCCATGTCCGTCAGAATCTCGACCTCTTTTTGCCGGGAACCCTGCAGCCGCGTCGAGGTCTTGCGGAGCGCCTCGTCCGCATATCCCGGATGACACATCAATTCGGTCGTGCCTTCCGGCAAGCTGCGCAGGAGGCGTGCCACGCCCTCCCTGGTGAGCTCGCCTGTTTGCGCGATCCCGCAGAAATAATCGGCGGTCGACACTCCGGCGCGTTCCGCCTGCTCGCGTGCATCGCGTGCCAGCAACTTCAGCCCGCGCGCTTGCACTCCCTGTTTTAGCACCACTCCAGCGCGCAGGTGGCCGGTGGAAAGTGCCAACCGCAAATTAGACGCCTCGTGTGACACGCGAATGGCCCCAATGCCGTGCCGCTTGGCCAGCCGCAGCGCAATCTCAAACAGACCCGGCAGCATGTGCACGTGTTTGTGACCATCCAGGTGCGTCGGCTCGATTCCCGCGTCGCGCACCTTGGAGATTTGCGCATTCCACTCTAGCTCCACTTCGCGCATGGTGAGCCCGCGCGTCGCGATCTTGAGCAATAGGCCATCCGGTCCGCCATCGAACGCGCCCGAATCGTTGAGCAGGCTCGGCACGGACTCGCGCGGTGCCACCGGCGGACCATCATTCAAATTGAGGTGCACGCCCAAGCCGAGCCCGCGCGTATCACGCGCCAGCTCCATGGCCTCGGCAAATGCCTCGCCATTGGCCAGCAGCGACGCGCTGGTCACAATCCCGTTGCGATGCGCCTCCGCGATGCCGCGGTTCACTCCCGCGGTCCACCCGAGGTCATCCGCATTCACGATCAGGTTCCTGGGCACCTGTACTGTTCCTTCGAGCAGCCCTGTCCGTTGGGCCAGCTACACAGTACTGCGCCAATACGCTTTTGTACCATTGACCCTCTCGGCCCCCAACTCTAGCATGGCCATTTAGAGGCAGGTATGTCCGTTCAGACCAAAGAGCCGAAGAAGGAACCGCGTCCGCAGGCCAAGCTGCCCGGCGCCCGCTACAAAGAGCAGCGTCGCGGGCACCGCATGAATTCGCGCGTCCCGGTGCGGCTGGAGTGGGATTTGCCCTCCGGCAAGCGTGTCAAGGTCGAAGCACACACCCGCGTGATTAACCCGTACGGCTGCATGGTTGTTCTGGAGCACAGTCTGCCGCTCGAGCATCGCGTCGCGCTCACCAATGTGCCCATGAGCGCCAGCAATGCCGCCGTTATCGTCTGGAAGAGCGAAGAGCGCCCGGAAGGCGGTTGGGAATACGGCGTTGAGCTGGTGGCTCCGGCTATGGATTTTTGGGGTCTTGAACTGTGACTATAAAGCCGCCTGCGCCTGGTCTGAAGCCCGCGATGCCGCATCCGTCCGCGCGGCCTGCGGCCACGCGCCAACCCACTGCGGAGGAGCGCCGCCGCTCGCAGCGCGTTCTGGTGCGCATGCCGGTGGTCATTCACGTAGCCGGCAAAGTGCTGCCGGGTAACACGCATACGGTCAGCGCCGGCGGGGCCATGGTCATTCTCAAGGAAGGGATCAGCGAAGGCACCAAGGTCACTGTCGAGAATCCCATCACCAAAAACAAGGTCGACGCTAAAGTCGTGCGCCCTCCGCAAATGAATCAGGAAGGCTCGTTGGTTCCGGTCGAATTTGCTACGCCATGCCCAACGTTTTGGAATATCTTTTTCCCGCCCCATACCAATTGACGATCCGAAGAGGATCGTCATCCTGAGCGAGTGCCGCGAGCCGAAGGATCTCGCCTCGTGCGACCTTCCGCCGATTCGGTTAGGATCTAAAATGGACGCCTTTGACTCGATGATGCCTCAGCTACTGAATCGTGACTGTAGCGGCTGAGGACGTTGAGCCGGTGTAATTCGCGTCTCCGGTATACACCGCGGTAATGCTGTCCGTGTGCGACCCGCCGCCACCGCTACCCGAACCGCTACAGCCCGCGATCCCCGCGGCAACAAATGCGAACAGGATCAGGCCGACTGCAGCGTATCCAATCCGTTTGCCGGTCGACAAGCGCCGCTGCATCGCCAGGAACGTGATCAGCAGCACGGATACAATGCCGAATGGCAACACCGGAACTTGCGGCTGCGACCGCGGCTTCGATAATGGAACAAATTCCGAAAGCGCGGTCGTCAGCGTAGCCGTGCAAAACGCTGTGGTCGTGCTGGTCCCCGCCGTGGGCGTGCACATCACCGCGCTTCCCAAATTGCTCGACCCATTCTTGAACTGCACTGTCCCGGTCGGCCC
>CATPAM010000092.1 GCA_955651735.1 Candidatus Acidiferrales bacterium
AAGTGGATAGCTGCCAGTTTGCACCAGCTGTTAGCATCCGCGCCAGTTTGGGGGCTCGAAGTCGACTCGACACTGTTTGTCCTGCACTGTCAGCGACGATCAAGAGAAATCCAACCAGGGAGTATTGATATGAAAAAACTGGTGTTGATTATTTACATGTTGAGTATGGGCAGTCTGGCCTGGGCGCAGTCGGCGCCGCCACTTGCTTCCGCGCAGAGCTTCGCAGTCCTGGGCGCCTCAACGGTGACCAATACGGGCCCGACTGTCATCACCGGAGATTTGGGTGTGAGCCCAGGTACAGCTGTCACCGGCTTTCCTCCGGGGACCGTGACCGGAGGAACAATCCACGCGGGCGATGCCACCGCCACCGCGGCTCAGGCCGCTGCGCACACTGCATACGCTAATCTAGTTGCGCAACCCTGCGGCAGCAACTTGACCGGGAAGACTCTAGGTACCAGTCCCGGCGCGGTCACTCTCTCTCCTGGCGTCTATTGTTTTAATTCTTCGGCGCAGTTGACCGGGACCCTCACGCTCAACGGCAGCGGTGTCTACGTTTTCAAGATGGGGACAACACTTACGACAACGAGCAATTCCTCTGTTGTCCTGGCCAAGGGAGCGACGGCAGGAAATGTCTTCTGGCAGGTTGGCAGCTCCGCGACTCTTGGCACCAACACCGTTTTTGTGGGAAGCATTCTCGCGAACATCAGCGACACCGTCACCACTGGCGCCAGTGTCACCGGTCGAGTTTTTGCGCTGACCGGTGCTGTGACGCTGAGCGAGAACCGAATTCGTGCCGCATCAAAATAAGCGAGCAGGCTAGCATGACCAAGTGGATGTGCGCGACGACGAGTCGACAACCGACAGCTTCCCTATCATGCGCCTGCTGACGGCTGCCGTACCTCGCGCTCCTGGGGCTCCGAATGTCGCGGGCTCAAATCCCGCCTTCGGCCCCAACCTCAATCCAGTCAGGCATCCAGGGCGAATTCTCGGTGCGCGGTGAGCAGCGCTTGTTTCATGGCGCTGTCTTCCACAACAAACGAAATATTCGTCTCCGAGGAGCCCTGGGCGATGGCGATGATGTTGACGTTGTCGCGGCCTAGCGCGGCGAAGGTGCGCCCGGCGATCCCGCGCGTGCCGCGCATATTTTCTCCGACCACGGCCACGATGGCGATTTTGGGGTCGATGGTGATGTGGTCCACGACCTCGTGCGAAAGGTCGCTCGCAAACTCGCGGCGCAGCGCTTCCACCGTGCGCTGCGCATCGGCGGTGGCCACGATGAAACAGATGTCGTTCTGCGACGAAGACTGCGAGATCAGCAGTACGTTCGCGCGCAGCTCCGCGGTAGTGGAAAAGGTGCGCCCGACCACGTCCGGCACACCCACAATCCCCGGCCCGCCCACGCTGATCAGCGCGACATCGCGGATCGCGGTCAGCGCCTTCACGCCGCCACCGATGCTGCGGCCCTGCTGCGAAATTCTTGTGCCCGGCCGCGCCGGCGCGAAGCTGTTGCGAATCCAAACCGGAATGCCCGCGGGCATCACCGCACGCAGCGTCTTCGGATGCAGCACCTTGGCCCCAAAGTAGGCCAGCTCCGCGGCCTCGCGGTAAGAAATTTCCGGAATGGTGCGCGCATCGGGCACCAGGCGCGGGTCCGCGGTCAGCACACCATCGACGTCGGTCCAGATGATGACCTCGTCGACGCCCAGCGCCGCTCCCAGAATCGTCGCCGAATAGTCGGAACCCCCGCGCCCCAGTGTGGTCAGTACGCCGTCGGGCGTGGCGCCGATGAAGCCGGTCACCACGGGAATGCAGGATTCGTTGAGCAGCGGCCTCAGCGCAGCTTCGCAGCGCGTCCGCGTAAGGTCCATGCGCGGCTCGGCGCCGCCGTGAAACGTGTCCGTCACGATTAATTCCGTCGCGGCGATGGCGCGACTCTTGACGCCCAGCTCCACAAGCGCGCTGGCGAAAATCGGCGCACACAAGCGCTCGCCGAGGCTCGAAATGGCGTCCAGCGCGCGAGGCGTAAGCTCGCGAAGCAGCGCCGTACCGTCCAAGAGCCGCTGCCCCTCGGCGAAAATTTCATTCAGCGTGCCGGTGACGCCCGTGCGCCGCGTTTCGTCCGAGACGAGCGCGGCCAGCGCAGCAGAGTGCTGCTGACGCAGCCCGGCAATCACCGCCGAACCTGCTTCGCGATCGCCACTCCCCGCGCGATTCGCCGCCTCCACCAGTCGGTTGGTAACGCCGCTCATCGCGGAAACCACCGCCGCCACCGCGTTCTCGCGCGCCGCTCGCGCCACGATCTGCGCCGCGCGCGCGATGCAAAACCCATCGCCGACCGACGTGCCGCCAAATTTCATTATCTGCACTTTTGATTTCATTTTTACCCGAGTCCCGCAGGGCCCGGCCATCACCTGTTCAGCAGAATACCAAGTATTATGGAGCTCATGAAAATTGTGTGCCGTGGCATGCTCTTTGATCTCGACGGCGTACTCGTCGATTCCACCCCCGCCGTCGCGCGCGTCTGGACCAAATGGGCTACGAAGCACGGTTTCGTCCCCGACGAAGTCATCCGCCAAGCCCATGGCCGCCCCAGCATCGCCACCATTCGCGATCTGCTTCCGCACGCCGATCACGACGCGGAAAATCGCGAAGTCGAGCGCGGCGAAATCGAAGACGTCGAAGGCGTGATTCCCCTCCCCGGCGCTCTCGAACTCCTGCAAGAGGTTCCGCAAGATCGCTGGGCTATCGCCACGTCCTGTTCGCGCCGGCTCGCCGAAATGCGCATTCGCGCCGCGGGCCTCCCGCTCCCAAAACACCTGATCACGTCCAATGACGTGCAACGGGGCAAGCCCGATCCCGAGCCCTACATCAAAGCCGCAAAAATTCTCGGCCTGGCCCCCGCGGGCTGCGTCGTCGCCGAAGACGCCCCTGCCGGCATCCGCTCCGGCAAAGCCGCGGGCGCACGTGTCCTCGCGCTGCGCACCACCGCGCCCGACACCGAGCTGCTCGAGTCCGGCGCCGACTGGATAGCCAACGATCTCGCCTCCCTCCGCCTCGGCTCGACAAACGGCGACGGCTCGCTCGACCTCCTTTTCATCGATCCGACGCTTTGACTTGCCTTTCCCCCGATGTATAGAATCATCAGCCCAAATCGTAATTTCGCTTTTCTGGAGCATCGACAAATGATGAATCGCCTGCACCTCAGCGCGTTCGCGCTCGCTTCCCTGCTCGCCCTGCCAATCTGCGCCCAGGAAAAGGAAACGAAAGCCGCCGAGAAAGAAAAGCCCGCCGAGCCGACACCGCCGCCACCAAAAGAAGAATCCTCCGTCACCGAGCACTCCATCAAGATCGGTGGCCAGACCATCCCCTACAAGGCCATCGCCGGAACGATCCTGCTAAAGAATGAAAAAGACGAGCCGCAAGCCCTGATCTATTCGACCTCCTACATCCGCACCGATACGAAAGATGTCTCGCAGCGCCCCATCTCCTTCATCTATAACGGCGGCCCCGGCTCCGCTTCCGTGTGGCTGCACATGGGCGCCTTCGGACCGCGCCGCGTGCTTACCCCCGACGCCGAATCCACTCCACCCGCACCGTACAAACTTGCCGACAACGCAGGCACGCTGCTCGACAAATCCGACATGGTATTCCTCGACCCCGTCGGCACCGGCTTCAGCCACGCGGTCGGAAAAGCACAGGACAAGGATTTTTGGGGCGTCGATCAGGACGTAAAATCCCTCGCGCAGTTCATCACCATGTACGTCAGCCGGAACGGCCGCTGGAACTCCCCCAAATTCCTCATCGGCGAAAGCTATGGCACCTTCCGCTCCGCCGCTCTCGGCAACTACCTGCAAGAGCATGACGGCATGGACTTCAACGGCATCGTCCTGATCTCCAATGTCCTCGACCTCGGCACGATTTCTTTCCATCCGGGCTCGGACCTGCCCTACATCTTCTATCTCCCCAGCTACGCCGCCACCGCCTGGTATCACAAAGTTCTGAAAGATCGCCCCGAAAACCTGAACGCCTTTATTGAGGAAGCGCGCAAGTTCGCCGAATCCGAATACGCTTCCGCCTTGATGAAGGGTTCGCAATTGACCGCAGCGGAAAAGGCGGACATGGCGAAAAAGCTGTCCCGCTACACCGGCTTAACCGAAGACTACCTGATCAAAGCCAACCTGCGCGTCACCCTCGGTCAATTCATGGAAGAATTGCAACGCCATCGCGGGCTCACCACCGGCCGCTTGGATTCCCGCTACTCCGGCTTGACGTACGATCTCCTGAGCGAATTCGCTGAGT
This sequence comes from Candidatus Acidiferrales bacterium, assembly GCA_955651735.1. Classification (GTDB taxonomy): domain Bacteria; phylum Acidobacteriota; class Terriglobia; order Acidiferrales; family UBA7541; genus Acidiferrum. Next base: position 4,300 of record CATPAM010000092.1, read on the forward strand.
CCGACCCGCAAAGCGCGGCTGTCACCGGTGCCTTTACCGCAGCTTTTAACAGTTACGTTCGCGAGGACCTGAAATTCGGCCAGGACAAGACCTACCACGCCATCAGCGAAGGCGTCGGCAGTAACTGGGACTGGAAGCACCAAACTGGACGCGGCCGCGGCTTCTTCCCCGGCTCTCCCAACGTTGAAGGTGACTTGGTGCAGGCGCTGCTCGCCAATCCGCACCTGCAGGTCGAGGTCGAAAACGGTTACTATGACATGGCCACGCCGTTTTTCGCCACCGAATACACCATGGAGCACCTTGGCTTGCCGGAGCGGCTACAGAAGAACATTCGCCTCAAGTATTACGACGCCGGCCACATGATGTATCTCCGCGACGAAGACTTGACCAAGCTCAAATCCAACATCGTCGCCTTTATCGATTCCGCCTCCAAACCGTAGTGGCACAGCCATTTCCGGCTGTGCGCGTTTGCCGCTGTAGGCGCGCCATCTACGTCCGAACCGCTCTTTATCTTCTCGTAACCACTCGTCTCACCGATCTCCACTCCACCCGACAATTCCCCTAAACTAACTCTGGCATCGGGCAGTCCACCGACCCCCTTCAGGCGGCGTACCCGCCGTCATTTGACGCACAAGGACCCCTAAGACCATGGAAACTTCCACGCAGACTCCTGCCCTGCCGCGCGTGATTCACACCGCGCAACTGATTGCCGCCATGCTCAAGTCCAACGGGCACGTCAGCGACCTCATCTTCTCCCCTGGACGCGCACCGCAAATCGAAGTCAGCGGCCAACTGGTCGAACTGAAATACAAGGGCCTTGAATGCCTTTCCGCCGCCGACACCAAATCCATCGCCTACGACATCATGGGCGAAAACGAGCATCCCCTCCGCAAACTCGACCAAGACGGCTCGGCTGACCTTTCCTACGGCCTCCCCGGCGTTGGCCGTTTTCGCGTAAACATCTTTCGCCAGCGCGGCAGTTGCGCCGTCGTCATGCGCGTCATCCCAGACAAAATTCTCGGCTTCGACGACCTCCAGCTCCCCTCGCGCCTCGAAGAAATCGTGCAATTGAAAAACGGCATCGTCCTCGTCACCGGACCCACCGGCTCCGGCAAATCCTCCACACTCGCCGCGATCATCGACAAAATGAACGCCGAAAAGGCCTATCACATCCTCACCATCGAAGATCCCATCGAGTTTCTACATAAGCACAAGAAGGCCACGATCCACCAACGTGAGCTGCACAGCGACACACCTACCTTTGCCCTCGCTCTTCGCGGCGCCCTGCGTCAGGCTCTCAAAGTCATTCTCGTCGGCGAGATGCGCGACCGCGAAACCATTGAGATCGCTCTCGAAGCCGCTGAAACTGGCCACCTTGTCCTCTCCACGCTGCACACCGTCGATGCCTCGAAAACCGTCGAGCGCATCGTTGGTGCCTTTCCGGTCACTGACCAGCATTCTGTGCGCACCCGCTTCGGAAAAGCATTTCGCTTCATCGTTTCCCAGCGCCTGCTTCCCAGAAAAGACGGCAAAGGCCGCATCGCCGCCATCGAAATCCTGAAGTCCACCCTGCGCACCCGCGACTACGTCGAAAAAGGGGAAGGCGAAGGCAAAACCCTGCTCGATGCCATGCGCGACGGCAACACCGACGGCATGCAGCACTTCGACGGCGAGCTCGAAAAATTGCTTCGCGCCGGCACCATCGATCTCGATACGGCTCTCGGCTACTCCACCAATCCCGACAACCTCCGCCTCGAGCTCGCGGACCTCATCGACGGCGACGTCCACGCCAAGACCGATCCCGCCCCCGCCGAGGTCGAAGTCGAGCGCTAACTTCAGCCTGAGTTAGCCACAAACGCAAACCATACTCTCGAATCGATCCTCGGCCGCCGACGGCTTGCCCTCAGTAGCGAAGGGAGGCGGGCGCTTACCATAACCTCACCGAACACATCCACTCGAGCGCTCGCGTCATTCTCAGGCGACGACTTCCTCTCTGGCGTACAATTCCCTGACCCATGCCGGGATTCCAGGACACCACCGCTCTCCAGACCTTACGAACCGTCGCGATTTCCGGGGTTCTCACGCTCATCCTCGGCCTAATTGCGTTGCTCTTCCCCAACGTCGCCAATCGCTTCTTCCGCCGCGTCGAACAATCCTCCTCGCGCTTCGCCGAACGCAAGACCCTCGCCATCATCGTCCTATTCTTCTCCGTCATCGCTCTTCGCCTCGCGGCTCTCCCGCTGCTCCCTGTCCCCGTGCCGGGCATTCACGACGAATTCAGCTACCTGCTGATGGCCGATACGTTCGCGCACGGCCGCCTTGCGAATCCGCCGCACTCCATGTGGGTCAGCTTCGAAACCTTTCACGTCAACTGGTTCCCGAAGTACGCCTCCATGTATCCGCCCGCACAAGGTTTCGCTTTGGCGCTTGGGCAAATCCTCGGTCATCCCTGGATTGGCGTTCTGCTTAGCGCTGCCGCCATGTGCGCCGCAATTCTCTGGATGCTGCATGGCTGGATGCCTGCGCGCTGGGCCTTCCTCGGCGGCGTGCTCGCCGCTCTGAAGTTTGGCGTCGCCAGCTACTGGATGAACAGCTATTGGGGAGGCGCCACGGCAGCAATCGGCGGCGCCCTCGTGCTAGGTGCGCTCGCTCGAATCGCGAAGCGCGCAAGAATTCGCGATGCCGTTTTGTTTGGCCTCGGCATCGCCATTCTTGCCAACAGCCGCCCCTACGAAGGTTTTCTCTTCTGCATTCCCGCGGCGGGGTTGTTTTTCTGGTGGCTCATCGGAAAAACCAAGTCGCGCCCGCCGCTGCGCGCTCGTCTGCGAAACGTTGTTGCGCCACTCGCGCTCGTTCTCATTCTGACCGCCGCCTTCATGGGCTACTACAACTGGCGCCTCACAGGGGATCCGCTGTTAATGCCGCACCTGTTGAACACCCGCGCCTACC
>CATPAM010000093.1 GCA_955651735.1 Candidatus Acidiferrales bacterium
CCCACCGGTACGAAAGCTGATGCGCCGCGGCGATATATTAGAAAAGTCGTTGGCGGGAGAGACGACATTGGCCGCGACGTTCACGTTAAGCGTGGCCATCAGCAGCGCAAGCATGGCCAGGACTACAGCAAAAGGATTGCCGAGTCGCGAGAGCACGGCGACCGGATCCCACAGCGCTTGCCCGAAGATGATAAGTGTGGCCGATGTTACCGCGATGCCGATGAAGGAATAGAACGTCATCGTCGCGGGAAGCCCGAGGGCCTGACCAATCATCTGGTCGCGTTGGCTCCGCGCGTAGCGGGTGAAGTCGGGAATATTGAGCGAGACCGTGGCCCAGAAGCCAACCACGCCCGTCAGCGACGGGATGAAGAAGCGGAAAAACTCGCCGAAGGTTTGAAATTTGGAAGGCGTCGCAAGCATAGGACCGAATCCACCCGCTTTGCTGCGGGCCCATAGAAGCAGCGCGAGCCCGATCAGCAGCAGGAACGGCGCGGAGATCCCTTGCAAGAAACGGATGGTTTCGATGCCGCGCAAAATTACGAGCACGTTGAGCAGCCAGAACGCTGCGAAGCAAATGGCAGGACCGTACGCGAAATCGCCCCAACCGGGAGCGAGCGCAATGAGCATGGCGTTGAGAGCTTCGCCACCAATCCACGTCTGAATGCCGAACCAACCGCACGCGACCAAAGCGCGGAGTATGGCGGGAATATTCGCGCCAAGCACGCCGAACGAAGCGCGCGCGAATACCGGAAACGGAATTCCGTAGCGCGCGCCGGCATGCGCGTTGAGCAACATGGGAATCAGCACCAACACGTTGCCGAGGAAAACGGTGAACAGTGCCTGCTTCCAGTTCATCCCGCCGGCAATCATGCCGCTGGCCAGCATGTAGGTGGGGATGTTGACGCTCATGGAGATCCACAGCGCCGCGTAATTGTAGGTGCGCCACGTGCGCCGCTCCGCGGCGACGGGCGCGAGGTCTTTGTTGTAGAGCGAGCTCTCGCGGATGGTATCGGCGGCGAGAGTCACGGTGTAGGCGTCAGTCATTGCGGCTAGTAGATGTTGGATTCACGCTTGCGCCCCGTGAAATCGATATACACGGCCTTCAGTTCCGTGAAGAAATCGATGGCCACGCGGCCCATTTCGCGTATGCCGACGCCGGTAGCTTTCATCCCGCCGAACGGAAGCTGCGCCTCGCCGCCAACCGTTGGCGAATTCACGTGCGTGATGCCGGTCTCAATGCGGTCGATGAACTCGAAAATCTTCGCGGCATCATTGGAATAAAGCGAGCTGGAGAGGCCATAGCGTACCGAGTTGGCCACCTGCAGCGCTTGGTCGAAACCGCGCACGCGAATGACCGAAAGCACCGGGCCGAAGATTTCGTCTTGCGCAATCGTGGAATCAGGCGCGACGTGATCGAAAATCGTCGGTGACACGAAATAGCCGCGATCGTACGCGCCGCCGCTGAGGCGCTGACCGCCAAGCAGGAGCTTGCCTTCCTTCTTCCCGATTGCGATGTAGTGCAAATCGGTTTTTAGCTGCGATTCGTCGACCGCCGGCCCCATGTCGATTCCCGGCTCGAGACCGTTGCCGGTGCGGAGTTTGGCTGCGCGCTCCACCAGGAGCTGCACGAATTTGTCGGCCACCGATTCTTCAATGATGACGCGGCTCGTAGCGGTGCAGCGCTGCCCGGTGGAGGCGAACGCGCCGGAGACCGTGGATTCCACAGCCAGCGGTAGATCGGCGTCAGATAGAATCACCAGCGGATTTTTCCCGCCCATTTCGCACTGGCACTTCTTCATGTGCCGTGCCCCCTGCGCGTACAGCTCGCTGCCCACTTGGTTTGAACCAGTAAAGGAAACCGCCCGGACGTCGGGATGCTGCAAAAGTTCATCTCCAATTTGGCTGCCGGAGCCCACAACCATGTTCAGCACGCCAGTCGGAACGCCCGCCTGTTCAAAAATCTGAATCACCCTAGCGCCGGTGAACGGCGTGAGCGTGGCGGGCTTAAAGACAACGGTGTTTCCAGCAACCAACGCTGGAGCGATTTTCCAAACGGGGATAGAAACGGGGAAATTCCACGGCGCAATCGCCGCGATCACGCCGAGTGGTTGCTTCAGCGTGTACGCAAAATTCTTTGGCAGCTCGCTCGGCAGAGTTTCGCCGCCCATGCGCCGGCCTTCTGCGGCCATTAATTCCAGGATGTTGATAGATTTCTGGACTTCGCCGAGCGCATCCTTCAGTGTTTTGCCCTCTTCGCGCGTCATCAAGCGCGCAAGATCATCCTTTTGCTCCCCCATCACCAGCGCTGCTTTGGCGATAACGCGGCCGCGCACCGGAGCCGGTGTGTCGCGCCAGACCGGAAAAGCCGCGCGCGCCGCAGCGACTGCTTCGCGCGTTTCTTCCCGCGTTGAAAGCGGTGCGAAGCCGATGATTTCGTCCAGATTTGCGGGATTGCGCCGCTCGGAAGCGCGCGTCGCGGAAGATTCAACCCACCGGCCATTGATGAAATTGCGGCAGGTCTGCGAAGTAGAGACGGCGGTAGCCATGGCTTGCTCCATTTGCTCGCTCCATCAGTCCGCAGCCGCAGCATTCTCCGCCGCGCGCGTGCGCGTGATCTCGCCGTAAGACTCCGGCCGCCGATCGCGATAGAACTGCCACGTATCGCGAACCTGCTGAATCTCATCCAGGTTCAGCTCGGCGACCAGCAGCTCGTCTTTGTCGCGGCTAGCCTGCGCCACGATTTTCCCTCGCGGATTGCAGAAATAGCTCTTGCCGTAAAACTCCCCAATTTCCCACGGCTGTTCCGTGCCCACGCGATTTATGGCGGCAACGAAATACGCATTGGGCACCGCGTGCGCGGGCTGCTCAAGTTCCCAGAGATATTCAGAAAGTCCGGCGACCGTCGCCGAAGGATTGTAGACAATCTCCGCCCCGTTGAGCCCCAGAATGCGCGCGCCTTCTGGAAAATGCCGGTCGTAGCAGATGTACACGCCAACACGCGCGTAGCGCGTCTCGAAGACCGGATATCCGGCATTCCCCGGCGTAAAATAAAATTTCTCCCAAAAGCCTGGATGGCAGTGCGGAATGTGGTGCTTGCGATATTTCCCGAGATAGCGCCCGTCGGCGTCGATCACTGCGGCCGTGTTGTAGTACACACCAGTCATTTCCACTTCGTAGATCGGCACGACCAGGACCATCTGGTGCTTCTTCGCCAGCTTCTGCATCCGCGCGATCGTGGCGCCGTTGGGCACGCGCTCGGTCAGCTCATACCAGCGCGTCTGCTGCTCGGCGCAAAAGTAAGGACCATAGAAAAGTTCCTGCAGACCAAGGATTTGCACCTTTTTCTTGGCAGCATCGGCGATCAGGCGTTCGTGCTTGGCAATCATTTTTTCCTTGATCTCGCCAAGCGACACCTTTTCCGGCGACCACTCACAGCGCACTTGAATCAGGCCGCAGCGCACATTGCGAGCCATAGCCACCTCCCACAAAACGATGGCGAAAAGTCTACTCCCCGGCCCCGCGCCTCACAAGGACCAGCCGGGATAGCGGATACGGACGGAAAAAAGGGACCACCCCCCTCCCGACGCGCGCCTAGCCTCCTCGCTTGTGACTTGTCCGGTACTAGAATCAACTTGTCCGCCGCGTTTATCAGGAGCTACCCAGAGACAATCGTTGCGATGTCGGGACTTACTCGCGGACAAGTCAGGTTATCGTGTAGCAGGCGTCAAATAGACCACGTACCCAAAGAAAACAGCAAACATCCAGGCAGAGACTCCCATGAATCGCAAAGCTTTGGACATGTCCGATTAGCACCTTAAATAGGACTTAGGGCTACAGGTTCGGTTGCAGATCACCACCCCCATGCAACCATGGCAACTCCTTTCGAGACCTATACTGCGGGATGATCTCCAACTCGGCGTTAATCTCAACGAGGGTTTCGGAGCTTCGGAACCAGTTTCGATGACGGAAATCTGTCTGTTTCGCAGCAGAATTGTAAGCCTTGTTAACTGCAATCGTTGCAATCCCACCGTGCTGGTGTCCACGCATTGCCGACTCGCGCTTCCGATACAGCACTAAGACTTACCGGGAGTTGAGTAGTTTAGCGGTCCGCCAGTCAATCTCGATGGCGGGGCCACACGAATCCGCAGATCGCTCCCGGGAGCGAGGCGTTGCTCTGCACCGTTGTTTCAGTTCGTGCCCGAGGGGTCGGTCGGATCGAAAACGGTAATGTCCGTCCAAATATCAAGAAAAGGAAAGTCGCCGGGCCACCAAAGCGTGAACAGGACAAATCCATCTTGCGGTGCAATGCTGCCTGCAATTACCGGGCGTGCATCCCCGATAAAACGTCCGGGTACAGAAGCGCTCAAGTCCGCCTCAGCCGCGGTAATCAACACGAAAGAGTCATGCAGAATGATATCCCACCCGAACGTGTAGTTGGCGAGCCGTGGAGCGCCGCGCCATAGGTGACGCCAATGTTGTTGAGCCATCTTCACTACTCCTTTGACGTTGGGTCTTCATGTTCCCCAGCGCGTGGTTTCCTGATGAGCAGTCTTCCACTAATGGGAAAGGCTGTCAGTTGTACGACAAAGCTTCCATCCGGCTGAACATTAGCGGTACCAATTCGTTGCTCGAAGTTTTGGGCGTTGGTTTCCTTGTCACCGACAACTTTGTGCTTGGAATCGGGATGTGCGGCATGCACCGTTTTTCGGGCCTCGATTACGGTGAACACAGGCATCCATTTCATTTCGGTTTGCATTTCTGCCTCCCTTCAAGTGTTGGAGGTTCTTTGGCGAGCCGTTGGTTTTCGGCATTGCCGAGGCAGTATACACTTTCGGTCGCGATATTTATGCCTGCCTAACGGAATTACTGCAGTCCCAACCACAAGGGACCGTGTTGTGTGAGTCGATGGGACGTCTTATATCAGTCGAACAGGTGGAGTATCACGACGGTAGTATACTTTTCTCATGCGATGTGCTTGCTGTACGGTGGCCCTGGCGGCTTGCGTTTCATTGGTAAGTGCCCAGAGAGTCCCGACGTTCGACCTTCCTGGAACCCTAGAGCTTGTGGACCTACCCCCTCACGCAACCCCTGTTGAAGCAATGATGCTCGGTCTTCACCCACTGAGACTTGACGATGAAATCCAGGCTTGGCCGGACCGAGATGGCAAATTCGTTTTGTAAATCGGTTCTAGGGGAAAGCTAATGACGATGTGATCAGAGAAGGTGCTTATCGCAGGTTTAATCGTGATTGTTTTATTGGTTTCGTTAACTGCAGATTGCACGTCGAAATCACCGCGAAGTGTGGAGAGCGCCAAGAGGAGGCCCAGAATCTTTCGTCTCGTCGTGTCATCGGTTCGCGAACTGACTTCGCTGAAGCCAAGAAAATCGACAAACGCTGTAAATTGTTCTTCGTATTTGGGGTCCATATCCCACAAGACTATCGTGTGAGCCGGAGCTGCGCCATCTTCGCGTGGCCCCGGTAGGGGCATTGGATTCTTGTCGAATCCGACCATCGTACGCAGCAAACCGCCGCTGCACTTGTAACGGGCTTACCGGGACGCGTTAATCAGGGCATTCCTACACCGCCGCGTCCTCGACCGGCCTTCTCATGGAAGGAGTTGGCAAGAGGCCGTGATATAAGCTTCTCTTCGCTTTCTCTGGCGGATTCCTGGCTGGGAGCGGCTACCGGGATTCACGGATCTTGAACAACCCCGCCAAGCGCTGATAGAGG
>CATPAM010000094.1 GCA_955651735.1 Candidatus Acidiferrales bacterium
CTGCTGGGCCGCGACGCCACCGGCGCGGATGGGGCGGCCTCGGCAGGCAGCGGGCAATCGCCGCTGCGCGAAATCCTGTCGCTGTTTCCGCTGGTAAACCGCCGCGAAGATTCCCCGCACAATCGCTTTTCCGTCACCGCCGAAGATGTGCGCGACGCGGAGAAAGCGGCGCGGGAAAAGAACCTGGAGGTGGTCGGCTGGTATCATTCGCATCCGGACCATCCGGCGCGACCCAGCCAGTACGACCACGAACACGCCTGGCCGTGGTATAGCTATGTGATTGTGAGCGTGGCCGGCGGCAAGCCGGCGGAAATGACGTCCTGGCGGCTGAACGATGACCGTTCGGAATATGCTTGCGAGGAAATTGCCATTCGCGATCACGCGACACCATAGCCGGAGGTCTTGTAGGGGCGCAGCATGCTGCGTCCCATCTTGGTACGGCGTCGAAACTAGCAGGCTCTTAAGCGGCCTGTAATATTCGCGACGGGACTTTAGGAGAAAAGGATGAGCGTGAAAGTGATTATTCCGACGCCGCTGCGCCCCTATGCAGGAAAGCGCGATTCCACCGAAGTCAAAGCCGGCACCGTGGGCGAAGCGCTCGGCCGGCTGACCACCGAGTTCGGCGACCTGCGCAAGCATTTGTTCACCGAGGACGGAAAGCTGCGCAGCTTCGTGAACGTCTACGTCAACGATGAGGACATTCGCTATCTGGCTAAGGAAAATACCCCAACCAAAGATGGTGACACCATCAGTATCGTGCCCTCCATCGCCGGCGGATCCTGTTTTTTTCACGATTGTCGTTTCTATCGCTGCTGCTCAGCTCTGTCATTCCGAGCCTGCCTGCGCAGGCAGGCTTAGCGAGGAACCTGCTTTTTGCGCTGTGCCTGCTCGATTTGCATCTCTTGGCGTTCTTTTGCATCTGATTTGAACTAGACTGTTAGTTTCAGGGGAAATTTTTATGGCCACTAAGGTCCAACCCATGACGGGCGCGGCGAACAGCGCGGTGAGCCTCTCGAACGAAGAAATTCTGCGCTACAGCCGCCACCTCATCATGCCCGAAGTCGGCATGGAAGGTCAGCTCAAGCTGAAGAACGCCAAGGTGCTGCTGATTGGCACGGGTGGATTGGGTGCGCCGCTGGGCTTGTATCTAGCAGCAGCGGGCATTGGCCGCCTGGGCCTTGTGGATTTTGATGTTGTCGATTTCACCAATTTGCAGCGCCAGGTTACCTTCGGTTCCGGAGACGTCGGCAAGCCCAAAACGGAAGCCGCGCGCGCGCGTCTGTCCAGCCTCAATACTGACATTCAGATCGACACATTCGAAACCAAGCTGACCAGCGACAACGCACTCGAGCTGTTCAAGGAGTTCGATGTCATCGTGGATGGCACCGACAATTTTCCCACGCGTTATCTGGTGAACGACGCGTGCATCCTGCTAGGCAAGCCCAACGTCTACGGCTCGATTTTCCGGTTCGAGGGGCAGGTGACTGTCTTCGGCAGGCCCGATGGCCCATGCTACCGCTGCTTGTATCCTGAGCCGCCTCCGCCGGGATTGGTGCCTTCTTGCGCTGAGGGCGGCGTATTGGGCGTGCTCCCGGGAATCGTCGGCTCGATTCAGGCCATGGAGACCATCAAGCTGATTCTCGGCCGCGGCGACGGTCTTGCCGGACGCTTGCTACTGTTCGACGCGCTGGCCATGAAATTCCGCGAGCTGAAGCTGCGAAAAAATCCCAACTGCCCGATGTGCGGCGAACATCGCACCATCAACAAGCTGATCGATTACTACGAATTCTGCGGTGTGCGCGGCGAAGAAGCACCAGCGCCAAATGTGCAGGTGCCGGAGATTACGCCGCGCGAGTTGAAGTCGCGCCTCGATCGCGGCGACGATCTCTTCATTCTGGATGTGCGCGAGCCGCACGAATTCCAGATCTGCAATCTCAAAGGACACTTGATTCCACTTGGCGAACTCCCGCGCCGCGTGCACGAGCTGGATTCTTCGCGCGAAATCGTGGCGCACTGCCGCAGCGGCAAACGCTCCGCCGAGGCCGTGGATTTCCTGCGCAAGACCGGATTTCGCAAGATCCTGAATCTCAAGGGTGGCATCGTGGCGTGGTCGGACGAGGTCGATCCCTCGGTCCCGAAATACTGACCGTAACGCAAATTTCCGCGACTCCGAATTTCACGCAGCGCACGGACACGTGTGTCGTTGCGGTATGATGAGACGAGATTCTCAGGAGAAAAAATGGCGGCAACCAAGATAACCGTAAACCACCATGGTTCGCTTCGCATCGAGGGCGATTTCGAGTTGATGGACCCGGAAGGCCGGCCATTCGGCCTGGCGGGCCGAACGACCTTAGGGCTCTGCCGCTGTGGACACTCCGCAAATAAGCCCTTTTGCGACGGCTCCCACAAGACTTGTGGCTTCGCGGACACGGTCGTTGCGCGCGAGCTGCCGCCGCCCAAAACGAAACTGTAGCTGCCTTCCGCTTCAAAATTGAGACAGTCTCAAGTATGAGACACGCGGCATCTCCCGCGCTAAACGCTCCAAATCGCCTTCTAACTCTTTTATTTCGAATTAGATATGCGTTGGACACCCCTGAACTCCCTTGTCTCGCCCCTGTGACGAAATCCTTGCCGCCGTCCAGGCGATATTATAAGTCCCTTATATTCAGCAGTTTAGAAGGCGTCAAATTCTGTCCAGAACGGACACGAACTTGCAATCTTCCGCTAGTTGTCGGCCTTTTGTCGGCATTTGGGGGATTTCGTGGGCGGTTGGGGGACAATCACCGGGTTTTTGCGAGACGGCCAGTGGAGCGCCGCTGACGCTGCGGAGCGTCTTGCTGCGTTCTGGAAGAAGGAACACTCGCGAATTCTGCTGGCTTCCACCCTAGGCGTCGGCGTCCTCTTCCTCGGCTCCATCTTCTATCTGCGTGCCGCGCAGCTTTCCGGCAATCCGCAAACGTATCTGTACCTGGAAATTGGCGGCACGCTGATCAGTTTTTGCTACGCGGCGAACGCCTTGGTGCGCTTTCGCGCGACACATGATCGCACCGCGCTGATTCTCTCTTTCGGCTTCGTCCTTTCCGGAATTATTGAGACGGTCAGCTACTTTGGGCTGAACGATCAGTTGCAGTCCGGGCAGGTGCCCATGACCAGCATTCCGATGGGCTGGATGGTTAGCCGCTCGCTGCTCGGGATCATGCTGCTGGCCGCGATCTTGATCGAGCGCTACATTCC
>CATPAM010000095.1 GCA_955651735.1 Candidatus Acidiferrales bacterium
AAAATGCTCACCAATGTCAAAGGATTCCTGGCGAATCCCGGCTGGTCACCCGACGGTAAGACCATCGCGGTCCTCTTCACCGAGAACGCCACGCGTGCTTCCGGCCCCCTCGTCGCGGAACCCCCCGAAACCGGCGAAATCAAAGACGCCTTCTTCGAGCAGCGCCTCGCTTTGGTCGATGTCGCCGGCGGACAGCCCGCCGCGGCGGGCAAGTTGACCCAAATCAGCCCCGCCGACACGTACATCTACGAATACAACTGGTCACCCGACGGCAGGCGCTTCGTCCTCAGTTCCGCTCCCGGCAACGGCGACAACAACTGGTGGATTGCCGAGCTCTCCACGCTCGACGCCGCCACCGGCCTGATGAAATCGATCTACAAGCCCAAGCTGCAAATCGCCAATCCCGTCTGGTCGCCGGACGGCAAACGCATCGCCTTCATCGAAGGCATCATGAGCGACGAAGGCCTGACCGGCGGCGACATTTTCAGCATTAGCAGCGACGGCGGCGAAGCCAAAAATCTCACCAAGGACATGAAAGCCTCCGCCGCCTGGCTCGCCTGGCAGCGCGACAAGAAAATCCTTTTCAGCGAATTCGTCGGTGGCGACCCCGCCATCGCCGCACTCGATCCCGCCACCGGCCAGATCGAGCAGCGCTGGTCGAGCGATGGCATGCTCACCAGCAGCTCCGCTTTCAGCTTCACTCTTTCGGCCGCTAATGACGGCAGCGCCATCGCCGGCGTCTTCCAATCCTTCGCGCACCCGCCCGAGGTGGTGCTCCTCAGCGGTAATCCTCTCACCAAGAACCCCGTCACCTCGCACAACAAAAGCTTTTTGCCCGCCTGGGGCGAAGCCAAGAGCATTTCCTGGAAAAATGATGGTCACGAAGTGCAGGGCTGGTTGCTCTATCCGAGTGCCTTCGACGCGGCGAAGAAATACCCCATGGTGGTCAACGTCCACGGTGGCCCTTCCTTCATTTCGCTTTCGCATTGGCCGGGCACCCACGATTTCGCCGCCGGTCTAGCCGGCATGGGCTATTTCGTGCTGTACCCCAATCCACGCGGCAGTTACGGCCAAGGCGAAGCCTTTACCCGCGCCAACATCAGAGATTTTGGGTACGGCGATTTCAAGGATATTCTCGCCGGCGTCGATGAAGCCATCCGCGTCGCGCCCATCGACCCCAACCGCCTGGGCGTCGCCGGGTGGAGCTATGGCGGTTTCATGACCATGTGGGCGGTCACGCAGACCAATCGCTTCAAGGCCGCCATGGCCGGCGCGGGCCTTTCCAACTGGCAGTCCTATTACGGCGAAAACCTAATTGACCAATGGATGATTCCGTTTTTCGGCAAGTCGGTCTACGACGATCCCGAGGTTTACGCCAAAAGCTCGCCCATCAATTTCATTAAGAAGGTCAAGACGCCTACCCTGATCCTGGTGGGCGACAGCGACGGCGAAGTTCCCGCCCCGCAGTCTTACGAATTCTGGCACGCCCTCAGGACCCTCGGCGTCGAAACCCAATTCGTGGTCTACGAACGCGAAGGCCACCTCTTCGCCAATCCCAAGCACCAGCGCGACGTCATCGCCCGCACCCTCGCGTGGTTCGACGCACACCTGCGCCAGTAGCGACGGTGCGTTCCAGCATCGCAACCGATTTCACGCCAGGACTCTAGTTTGGGGAATGAAGCTAGACAGATGGGCGCGGTGCTTTGCGCCCCACCTGGTCAGGACAGGAACCACCCACGGGAGCCGCGAACTAACCACCCGAGCCATCACAGCCCAAGAATGAAAAAGGGGGCTGGTGCAAGCCCCCTTCTTCCTTAGAACTGACCCCCCAAAACCGGAAACCCAGTCGAGGTTGAGATCCGGCCACCCCGGGAAGCCAATCTTTTTTTAACAGCCTTGCCGCAAAAGAGAGCAAACCGTGTGCCAGGGTGTCACCGAAAATTCACAACCAAGCACGCGCATGAAACTACGGGAGTTAGCCTATTTCTGTATCCGGCCGTTGCAGAGCCGGAGACTCTCACCTACAAAATCCCACAGGCAAAACTGCACCTCCATCCATTCTTTGGGAGAGACATGACTGTTACACGAATGTGACACGGGAATTCTGTCCCGGAAAGCGGTCGCACGAAAGCGCGAAAGGAGCAGTTCGACCAAAGAACAACCCCACGCCAGCGATCAGGCCCCAATGGATTCGCGCAGCGCGTCTGCGAGCGACTGACTATAACGTTGAACGTCGGCATCGCGCTCGGCTTCGACCATCACGCGGGCCAGCGGCTCCGTCCCTGAATAGCGCAACACCACCCGGCCGTTCTCCCCGAGCGCGGATTGCGCCTCCGCAAGCGCGCGCGACACCCCCGGCAGCGACTCCAGCGGCGGCTTCGACTTCACCTTCACATTGACGATAATCTGCGGGTAGTCCTTGAGCCCCGTGATCAGCGATTCCAGTCTGCCGTTGATCGAAACCAGCGACGCAATCTTCACCGCCGTTAGCAAGCCGTCCCCGGCGGGCGAATCGTCCAGAAAAATCACATGGCCAGACTGTTCGCCGCCCAATACGTTGTTGCTCCGAAGCATCTCCTCGAGCACGTAGCGGTCGCCGACGTCAGCGCGCCCCAGTTCGATCCCCTCTCGCGCAAGAACCCGCTCCAGTCCAAGGTTCGACATCGAGGTTGCCACCACCCGATTACCCTTCAGCTTTCCAGCCGATTTCAACTGGCGTGCAGCCGCCAACAAAACTCCATCTCCGTTGACAATCCTGCCCGATTGGCAAACAAACATTGCGCGGTCCGCATCGCCATCAAATGCGATTCCCAGCCCTGCGCGCTCCGCCACCACGCGCTTTTGCAGTCCCTCCAGGTGCAGCGAACCGCAATCCGCGTTGATGTTGCGCCCGTCCGGCCCGGCACCGACGGCAATCACGTGCGCGCCGAGAGACTCAAAAAGTTCCGGGCCAAGCTTGTAAGCAGCACCGTTGGCGCAGTCCAGGACCAGGCGCAGGCTGGAAAGCTTGGCGCCCGCAATCACCTTGCTGCGGAGGAAATCGAGATAGCGGGCGTCCAAAGTTTCGTCCGCCACGAGGGCCGGGGGACTCTTCGGCGCCGGTTCGCGGCGGTGTTGGAAGATGTCCTCTTCCAGCGTTTCCTCAACCGCATCCGGGAATTTCATTCCCGCGCTGGAAAAGAGCTTAACGCCGTTGTCCTGAAAGGGGTTGTGAGAGGCGGAGATAACCACGCCGGCCTGGAACCCTCTTTGCCGCACCAGGCACGCGACGCCGGGCGTGGTGATAATACCGGCGAAGTCGACCGACACTCCCGCGTTGGCCAGCCCCGCGGCCAGGAGCGCCGCGATGTGCGGGCCAGACTCGCGGGTATCCATCCCGATCAGCACGTGAGCGGCGGGACTGGTTTGTTTCAAGTAGGTCCCCAGCGAGCGCCCGGTGGCATACAGCGTGGCGTCGTCCAGGGGCGGTGTGCCTGGCACGCCCCGAATACCGTCAGTTCCGAAGAGTTCTTTGGGCATCAGCAGAGGCGGTCTTGAAGGAAAACCGCGAGAGGGCCGACCGCTGGTGGTGGTTGGCCTGAATTGAGTTTAGCACGAGCCTCTCTGCGAATTGGCACGCGTGAACTCGAAGTCACCGCAAGCCGTATGCATTCGCCGACCGCGGCTCTCTCACTTCAGTCCGTACTTCTTGCGCTTTTCCAGCAGCGTCTTGCGGCTGATGCCAAGAATCGTCGCGGCTTGCGTGATTTTGTAGCGCGTGGCTTCCAGCGTCGCCGCAATAACTTCCTTCTCCACGTCCTCCAGCGACCGCAGGCCCGCGATCATCCCGGAGCTTCCCGCTGCGGCGGCTCGAATATTTTCCGCAAAATGCTCGGGCTCGAGCACTTCCACGCGATTAAAAACGACGGCGCGCTCCAGCGCGTTGCGCAATTCTCGAACGTTGCCCGGCCAGTTGTACGCCGCCAGCATCCTCCGCGAAGCCTCGCTTAGCTGCACGCCGGTGCGCGCGTGCGCCAAAGACAGCGCCGCCAAAAAGCGGTCTGCGAGCGGCAGAATGTCGGCTCGGCGCTCCCGCAGTGGCGGCATCCTGATGGTTAGCACATTCATGCGAAAGAACAGGTCTTCGCGGAAACGGCCGGCGGTCACCGCCGCGGGAAGATCCACGTTGGTCAGAGCAACAAGTCGGGCTTCGATGTAGAGGGTTTCCGTGCCGCCTAGCCGCTCGAAGGAGCGCTCTTGCAGCACACGTAACAGCTTGCTCTGCGCCGCTGCCGAAAGTGCGGCCACCTCGTCCAGCACAATCGTTCCGTTGCCGCCAAGCTCAAAGCGTCCGAGCTTGCGCTCGACCGCGCCGGTGAACGCTCCGCGCTCGTGTCCAAACAATTCGCTTTCGACAAGCTGTGCAGGGAGGCTGGCGCAATCAATCTTCAGAAAAGGCGCGTCGCGCCGCGGCCCCAGCTCGTGAATCACGCGCGCTAGATAATCCTTGCCCGAGCCGCTTTCCCCGGTAATCAGCAGCGTGGTGGGTGCGGCGGCAACTTTCTGCGCCAACTCAAAAACATTTTGCGACGCTGGATCCGCAGAGATCCACGGCAGCCGCTCCGCCGTCATTTTGAAACCGCTTCGCCGGGAACATGCGAACCGCCCATCGCCACGTTTCGCGTCCCATGCGCGATGCCATGGCCGGGTGCTCCCTCTGGCTCGTCCGGAATTTCCAGTTTTGCCGCCGACCGCCACAGCCGTTCGAGGTCGTAGTAGCGTCGCGCCTGCTCACTGAATACGTGCACGATGAAGCTCCCAAAATCGAGCAACGCCCATTCCGACGAGCTGCGCCCTTCGCGGTGCTCCGGCGCGCGCTTCAGCCCTTTGTAGAGCTGCTCCTCGACCTCCGTGCAAATCGCCTGCACCTGGGGCATGCTGAATCCCGTGCAAATCACGAAGTAGGAAGTAAACGCACCCACTCCGCTGAGGTCGAGCACCGATATGGCCGCCGCTTTTTTGTTCTGCGCCGCCTCGACTGCGAGGCGCACGCCTTCTGGCAATGAGTTGTAGTTCACCGGTAGAGACCTTGTTTCAAAATGTACTCCTCGACGCGCGACGTCACGAGTCCATGAATGGACTGTCCGCGATGCGCGCGCCGCCGAATGTCCGTCGCAGAAACTTCGCTGGCCACATTCTCCAACAAATACACGCTGGTGCGATACAAGTGCGCCACCACGCTGGACTCGTGCACCGCCTCGCTGTCTTTTCTTTTCCCGTCGCGGCCCATCAGCTCCGGGGGAATCACCAGCCGTAGCGCCTCCGCGCGAATGCCCGGCCGGTTGGCCACGATAAAATCGCAAAGCCCCAGCAGTGCCTCGTATTCCTTCCACATCGGAATATCCAGAAACGCGTCCGCGCCGACAATGAAATAGATGCGGTCGCCATGCCCGTGGTACGCGTGGCGGAAATAGCGCACCGTATCCACCGAATAGTGCAGTTGCGCGCCGCTGAAATCTTCACCCGCCTCCGCAACCGATGGAACAAAGTGCGGATGCTCCGTTAACGCCAGCGCCACCATCGCAAATCGATGTGGAAATGGCGCCAGGTGTTGCTTCAGCTTGTGCGGCGGCCTGCTGGCAGGTACGAAATGAATTTCGTCGAAATTAAATCGCCGGTCCGCGGCCCGCGCCACGGCAAGATGCCCGGAGTGAATCGGATCGAACGAGCCTCCAAACAGCGCGATGCGGCGAGGATGGTGTTTTGCGGCAATGCGCTGCGCTTGCGCGGTGGTCAATCCGCCTCCCAAGAGTTTATGACCTGCATCTTCTCACAAATTCTCAAGGCGCGCGGTGTTCGTATGGGCGGAGTTTTCGTGTGAGGTACGCGGCAAATCGGCTGCAGGCTCCGGCGCCGCTTTGGGAATCTTATCGAGCGCATCCGCAATCGACCTCACCAGTTCCCGCACGCCCTCGCCCGTAGCCGCCGATATCGCGTGAAACTCCAGCCCGCGCTCCCTGCAAAATTCGCGCAGTGCCTCCAGCCGCGAGCGCTCCGTCGTGGCGTCCAGCTTCGTCGCCACCACGATCACCGGCTTCTCAGCCAGCGAATCGCTGAACGCTTGCAGTTCTCCCGAAATCACTTCGAACGAATGAATCGGGTCTGCGTCCGACGCGTCGCTGGTATCAATCAGATGTACCAGCAGCCGCGTGCGCTCCACGTGCCGCAAGAATCGAATCCCCAACCCCGCGCCCTCGTGCGCCCCTTCAATCAATCCCGGCAGATCGGCGACCACATACGTTCGCCCGATCTCTCTCCCCTCACTGCCTCCGCCGCCGTCCGCGTTCACCACGCCCAGGTTCGGCTCCAGCGTCGTAAACGGATAGTTCGCAATCTTCGGCCGCGCCGCCGAAATCACAGAAATCAGCGTCGACTTCCCCGCGTTTGGAAAGCCCACCAACCCCACGTCAGCCAGCAACCGCAACTCCAGCCGCAACTGCCGCTCATCCCCGGGAAACCCATCCTCATGTTCCCGCGGAGCCTGGTGCCACGGCTTCGCAAAATTCTGATTCCCCCGTCCGCCCCGGCCGCCTTTCGCCACCAGCACCCGCTGTCCCGGCGCTGCCAAATCCGCAATGGTCTCGCCGCTATCGTCGAACACTAGCGTCCCCACCGGCACCCGCAAAATCATGTCCGCGCCCGAATGCCCTGTGCAGTTCGAGCCTTCTCCGTGACGCCCGCGATCCGCCTTGAATTCGCGATTGTAGCGGTAGCGCAGCAGCGTGTTGTCGTTTGGATTCGCTTCCAGGTAGATGCTGCCGCCGTGTCCGCCATCGCCGCCGGACGGCCCCCCGCGGGGCACGAATTTCTCCCGCCGGAACGCCACGCAGCCATTCCCGCCGTTCCCGGCTTTCACAAGGATTTTTGCTTCGTCAACAAACACAGTCCCTACTTCCTCTCAAAAAACGATAACATAGCCATTCAGCGGTGGTGCAAATCAAGAAATTCTCGGAGGCCCTTGATCGTGTCTCGTACCCGTGTGTGGCTGCGTCGCGCCGTAATTCTGCTCGTGTTCCTGGCCATTCTCGTTGGCGTAGGCGCCTACTTCCTTTATTTCCACCGCGACGCGCTGCCCGCCGCTCCCCCGCACGCTCGCGTCACACCGACCGTCGCCGCGCTCAAGGGACTCGCCGCCTGCTGGGTTGAAACCGGCAGCACCTTCACCAGCTTTCCCTTCGCCATGACCGCCGGAAGCATTCTCGTCAAGCATCCCACCGGTGATCTCCTCATCGACACCGGCAATTCCGCGCATTTCGACGACGAAATCGGTGCTTACCCGTTCCTTCTGCGCCTCAAGCTCAAAAACCTGGCTGGTCAGCTAAATCCTGAAGTGCCTCTTCCTGAACTCATGCGCCTGGTCGGCGGCGACCCTGAAAAAATTCGCTGGGTCATACTCTCCCACGTGCACCTGGATCACGCCGGAGGTTTGATGGATCTCCCTCGCGTTGCGGTGCTCCTCACCCGTGAAGAACTGCAGTTCGCCTTCGATCCCGCTGTCCAAGCCAAAGGCTTCGTGATTCCCGCGCATACGCAAAGATTTCCGCCCGCCGACGCCCCCACGCTCAAATTCGATCCTCGCCCGTACGAGACCTTCGATGAAAGCACCGACCTCTACGGTGATGTTACAGTCGTTGTCGTTCCCCTGCGCGGCCACACTGCCGGCAGCGTCGGCATC
>CATPAM010000096.1 GCA_955651735.1 Candidatus Acidiferrales bacterium
ATTGCAGGCTGCGCCGGCTGGTTCCGCGCAGCGGAATGCGCGGCAAAATTTTCCACCGCGGAGGTTGGGACATGAAGTGTGAAGAGATCGCCGAGCTCTTGCCGGATTATTTGCAAGAGGGGTTGCGCGCGGAGCAGAAGAAAACTGTGGAGCGGCACCTGGAGAGCTGCGTGGAGTGCAGCGAGGTGGCCGGGCTGTGGAAGAAGCTGGCGCTGATTCCCGACGAGAAGCCGAGCGCGGCGGGGCGGGAGCGATTTGAGGCGATGCTGCAGGCGTACCAGACGGGCCGGGGAGAGGAAGGCGTGGTGCGGCACGCAACGGACAAAGAGGCTTCCATTTGGAGCGTGTTCCAGTGGCTGCGTTCGCCGGTAGGTGCGGTTGCGTGGAGCATCGCGCTGGTCGCGCTGGGGACGTACCTCGGAATGCAATTAGGGAGTGCGAAATCGAATTCGCAGGACTTGGCGGCGATGCATACGGAGCTGACCAACATGCGGCAGATGGTGGCGTTGTCCATGTTACAGCAGCAGTCGGCGAGCCAGCGGCTGGAAGGCGTGACATGGACGCGGCGCGAGGGGCAACTTGACCCGCAGGTGCTCGCGGCGCTGGTGCATACACTGCGGTACGACCAGAGCGTGGACGTACGGCTGGCGGCACTGGATGCACTGAGCCGGCATGCCGGGCAGCCACAGGTGAAGAAGACAGTGGTGGACGCTCTGCAGGAGCAACAATCGCCGCTGGTGCAGGTTGCGCTGATCGATCAATTGGTGGAATGGCGCGATGCGGAGGCGGCTCCGCGGCTGGAGAAGCTGCGGCAAACGCCGAATTTGAATCCGACCGTGCGGCAGCGGGCGGACTGGGCGATCAGCAAGCTGAATTGAGGAGTGGCGTATGAACAAAGCATATTTTCCTTCGGTGCTGGCTTCAGGGATGGCGTTGCTTCTGTTTCCGGCGCAGGCGGCGCGCAATGTTCCGGAGAAACAGGCTGTTCGGTCCGTGCAACAGGAGAAGTCTCCCGCTGTTCATGTCGATATGGATAGAGAGCCGGACGCCGATATGGATATCGATATGGACGTCGAATCGGACATGAACATGGACATCGAGGAACCGCAGGCGGACATGGATGCGGATCGAGACGAGCCCGACATGGACGCCGATTCCGATCAGGAGGACGTTGACCGCGAGGAGATCGATCACGATGAGCCGAGCTTGACGGAGCGTGAGCAGGAAAAAATCGAGAAGACATTTGCGATGCCGGCTGGAACGGGGCGGCGAACGCTGGAGATCGACAACGTTTGGGGGTCGATCGAAGTGGTGGGGACGGCGTCGGATAAGGTGCAACTTACGGTGAACAAGAGCATTCGCGCGGAGTCAAAAGGGAAGATCGAGCAGGCGCGCAAGGAAGTGACGCTGGACATTACGCAGCAGGCCGATGCGCTGAAGCTGTACGTGAACGGGCCATTCCGCTGCGATTGTCACGACTGCTCGCGTTCGCGGGAATTTGAAGGCTACATCGTGAAGATGGATTTTCAGGTGCAGGTGCCGCGCGACATCGACATTAAGATCAAGACGGTTAATGAGGGGCGGGTGTCGGTGCGCGATATTAACGGCGGCTTCCTGGTGCGCAACGTGAACGGGGACATACAGATTCGCAATATCGCGGGATCGGGTACGGCGCGCACGGTCAATGGGCCGGTGAAAGTATCGTTCCGGCAAAATCCGCACGAGGCATCCGATTTCCAGACGGTGAACGGGAGTATCGAGCTGGCGTTCGTTCGCGACTTGTCGGCGGATTTTCGATTCAAGACGTTCAACGGCGGGATCTACAGCGACTTTCCGGTGACGGCGATGCCGGTGCAGGGAATGCAGGAGGAGCACCACGGCAGCAAAGTGATTTTTCGTGCGGACCGGTATACGGGAGCGCGGATTAATGCGGGTGGTCCGCAGATCAAGGTAGAAAATTTAAATGGAGATATTCGGATTCTGGAAAACCATGAATAAGAAAATGAAGCGGTTCTCATCGATTTTGTCGGCGGGGTTGGCATTGTCGGCGATTGGTGCGGTGACCTTGGGACCGGGCGCGGAGAGGGCGTTCGCGCAGGGCCAGACGCAAACGGGCGGCGACCGCATTCCGGTTACTCTGAGCGATCCCTCGCGGCCAGCGCACGTGAAGGTCGGCATGGTGAATGGCGGGATCACCGTGAAGGCGTACGAGGGCAAGGAAGTGGTGGTGGAAGCGCGCGTGCGCAACCGCGAGAATTCGCGCAACGAGGGCGGGCCGAAGCGGCTGACGATCTCGAGCACCGGGCTTTCCGTGGAGGAAGAAAACAACGACGTCAACATCAACACGGATTCGTATATGCACCCGATCGATGTGACGGTTGCGGTGCCGGTGCACACTTCGTTGAAGCTGCGCGCGGTGAATGACGGGGATATCGTCGTTACGGGCGTGGACGGCGAACTGGACGTGGATGACATAAACGGAGCGGTTACGTTGAACAACGTTTCCGGCAGCGTGGTGGCGCATGCGTTGAATGGTCATGTGTACGCGACGTTGACACGAGTCGACCCGCAGAAGGCCATGGCTTTCAGTTCGTTGAATGGAAACATTGACGTTACGTTCCCTGCGGATTTGAAAGCGAACGTCAGCATTCGTTCGGACCAGGGAGATGTGTTCAGCGATTTTGACGTGCAGCTTAAAGCGGCGTCTTCGCAGCCGGTGGTGGAAGACGGGCGCGGACACGGCGGCAAGTACCGGGTGAAGATTGACAAGACGGTGCACGGTACGATCAATGGGGGCGGCCCGGAAATCCAATTCAGAAACTTCCAGGGGCAAATCTATATTCGGAAGGTGGGCAACCCGCGGTAGACATGCGAGGCATTGCGCGGCGCGTCGATCCAAGTCGCGGAAGCATTTATGCGTGGACCGGCTCGCGGCGTTTCCGCCTGGGAAGTCCTTTTGATAAATCGCCGGACCCTTTTCCTGGGCGAGGCTTAGGTCCTCGCTTGGCCTGAACTGGTAGCGAGCTAGTGCGCGGCCGGTGTCGTCGTCAGCAGATACCACTCGACGGTGGGGGCGCGGAGGTATTTGATGCGGTTACGGATGGCTTCAGCTGCAGGGGCGTTTCCGATTTTTTCCTGGGTGGCGGCGAGCTGCTCGAGGACCAGCAGGGAACGCGGGTCGGCGGCTAGTTCGTCGACCGCCTCGGCGAGATCGCCCTTGGCGGCGAGCAAATAGCCGCGCGCGGATTCGTAGCTGTTGGCAACGAGCAGGTCGCGCGACAAGTCGGCGAGGTGTTCGAGTCTGCGAACGCTGGCTTCCGCGAGGGCCAATTCTCCCCGGCGAGCGGAGATGCGGGTGCGCTCGCGAAGAACCTGAGCGAGTGAACTATCGCGGTCGACTTCCGTCAAGCCATCGACAGGGTCTTGCAGCCAGGTTTCCAGCCAGCGGAGTTGCGCGAGTTCCACAGAAGGATCCGCCGCGAGCATGGCGCGGCCGAAACCAATTTCGAATTGTGAATAGGGCTCCTTTTGTTGCTGCGCTTCTTCGTTGAGAGCATCGAGAGCTTTTCGTCCCTCGGTGGGCTGGCCTTCCCAGAAATAGACGAGCGCCTTCTGAAACTCCGAATGCGAGCGGTCACGCGGGTTGTTGGCGACGGCGATGGCCTCGTCATATTCGGCGCGGGCGCGGAGGTAATTGCCCATAAGGGTAGAAGTGTCTCCGAGGCCGTAGCGCGAGGAAATGTACGTGGGATCAATTTGCAGCGCGGCGGAATAGTGTTCGAGAGAGCCCTGGTCGTCGCCGGACAAACGCAGGACTTCCCCGAGGGAGTCTTGCGGGTTCGGGGAATTTGGCAATACCTCCGCGTAACGCTGGAGCGAGGAGACGGCCTTTGCGGGATCAGGCGTGCCGGTTTGGATGTAAGCGTAGCCGAGGAGGTTGAGCGCCGGAGGAAAATCAGGATCGAGCTGGTGCACGGTCTCGAGCATTTGGCGGGAACGGTCGTAATCCTGTAGGGAGTAGAGCCAATCGGCGAGAATGTAGAGGACGTGCTTGTTGTTGGGATAGCGTTTTAGAAGATCGTTCATGGCGCTGATGGCGGGAAGCAGGTCGCGATCGCTAATGCTGGTCATCCAGCGGATGAGGAGTTGCTCGTCGGGAGTGGTGCGAGGGAGCAGAGATTTTGCGCGGCCAAGAGCTGCAGAATCCGGAATGCTGCCAAGGGAAGCGAGTGCGAGCGCGGCGTAGCCGAGGGCAAATTGCGGGTCCTTTTGGATGGCGCGGCGGGCATTGCTGAGGGCGGCGTCGACGATGTGGTTTTCATACTTCTCCAACGAGAGCTCGACGAATTTGCGCGCTTCCTGCGAGCGGGTGGAGACCGAGATGCTGCCAAAGAGTTGTTGCTTGGAGATTGGCGTGATTCTCGCGGCGGAGTTTGTGTTGCGCGCCTTGGCGACTTCTACGCGCGGCGGGGAGCTTTGCGCCCAGGCCGGGCAGCCCAATAACGAAGGGAAAATCAGAAAAAGAACACGCGCTGAGAAGCGGCTCATGTGGCACACACCCCTTTTGTAAACCTGAACAACCCCTTGCAGAATCACGTTAGCTTGGGAGGCGAGCGACGGCATACTGGCCCATGGGACAGGCTGTGCGGGGATGGTTACGATTCACGGAGTCGCACGGTTGGACACAAGACGAGCAATGTTTTCTTGTGCTATTTGGTCAGCCTGCGAATACTTTCAGATAAATCGTGCCCGGGGTGCTTGCGCTTTATGAATGGAAAGCAATGGGGGAAGGGGTTCCGTCTGACGGCCCTGGTAAGCACCGGGGTACTGTTAGCGGGCAGTGCTGCGCCGGCAACCAAAAACATGGCCGTGGTGGCCCCGGCGGGAAGCAAGCTGCAGGACGTACCGCTGGCGGAGTTGGCGAAGCTCTGCAAAGGCGCGCAGAAAACGTGGGCCGACGGGCGAAATTTTACGCTGGTGATGAGGGATCCCGAATCGCCGGAGTTGCGCGTGGCGGTGCAGAAGCTGTTTGGAGTGCCGCCGGGCGAGGTTAAGAGCGCGATTGCCAAGCTGAACCAGGCGCGGGCGGTGGTGCGCATCGTGGACAACGACGAGGAGTTGCTGCGGACCGTGGAAGCAACGCCGGGGGCGGTGGGAATTTTGGATGTGTATGCGATCAACAGCACGGTGAAGGTGCTGCGGGTCGACGGGAAACTGCCGTTTGACGTGGGGTATGCGTTGAAGGGAAACTAAG
>CATPAM010000097.1 GCA_955651735.1 Candidatus Acidiferrales bacterium
CATCATGGTTGCGGGCAATGAGCGTGCCCATCTCGCTGCGCGCCATTTGCAAATTGTTCTTGGTGGCGTCGAGATCGG
Organism: Candidatus Acidiferrales bacterium; assembly: GCA_955651735.1. GTDB lineage: Bacteria > Acidobacteriota > Terriglobia > Acidiferrales > UBA7541 > Acidiferrum. The sequence continues at coordinate 79 of CATPAM010000097.1, forward strand.
TTCTCACGCCGGTTACGTCCGTGTTGAGCTTGTTGACGTCGTCGGCGTTAGCTTTGGCGGCGAGCTGCGTGTTCACAGAGCTCTCGAGGCCGGCAATTTTTTTGTCCACGGCGACCGAGGACTGCTTGTTCTGCTTGCGAGCCTTGATCAGGTCCGCTTGCGTTACGTTCAGCTTGTCAGTGACGACCTTGAGGTCGCTCTGGAGTTGCTGATTAATGTCATCTTCCCTGGCGAGCTTTTGCGCCAATGCATCATGGGCCTGCTTCACCGAGGTCTGCGTCGCCTGCTCCACGCTATTTGCATGGTTGAGGGCGCTCCACCCAATTCCGATACCGAGCAGCGATACTCCCGCCAGCACCGCTAAGGCAATTCCGACCCAGCGCGGCGTCGCGGTCGAGGTCACATGAATCGGTTCTTGATACTCGCTCATTGACTTCGTCTCCTTGTACGGCGATACCCTACGATAGAGAAGCGAGCACCCGGCCCACCAAAGGTCTGGGAGCGAACAAGTGCTCCCGAACTATAAGAATTAGCGACACTTAGAGCGCACTTCAGCTGGAGACGGGGCAGGATTAGAACGTACTAGTACTAGTAAAGTTTACGTGGTGTCGGCGTGGAGGGAAATTTCTGCCGCTTCCGTAAGCGGCGCCCGATTTACTAACAGGACCGCTCAGCACTTACGGTAACTGATGGGGAAGGCAAGGTTTGTTACGGAGGTCCTAAGCCGCTCTTGTGTCCGCTGCAGCTTCATCCGCGCGGAGAGGTCCGAAATAACGGTTCAGCGTGGTGTTGGCTGCGTCCAAAACGACGTGACAGCTCGGGCACCCGCTTAGGTGCTTCTCGATCTCGCCCGCCACCGATGCCGACAGCTTTCCCTCTAAGTACCAGCAAATCAAATGGATAGTGTCCCGACAACTCATGTTTCCGTCCCCATGGCGCGGCCCCGTCGAACGCCGACCTGTGCACTGGCATGTGCACTTGCTTTACCAAAGGCCCTTGACCATTTCCTTGAGCGTAACCCTCATGGAATCAGGCGGGTGTGAATTTGCGGCACAGCACGAGATAAGCTTTCCCGGAAATCTTTACATCCGGTGCGGCTTTTCCGTGGCCCAAAGACTGGGAACTTGGTCTTCAAGGATGGTGTCCAACGCAGGGAGCACGCGCGCAACCTCACATCCCTGCGAGCGCGGCGCCGGACTCCTGCAGAAGCAGGCAGGGTTCGGCGTCGCAAGTCTCGACGCATACGCTCGCACCAATTTCCGTGGAGGTGTGTGATGTCGCTCAAGCCCGACTCCGTTCCGCGGCAAAATCTCGGTTCATGGCAGAGCTGTCTGGTAGAAGGCCATGCGGAGCAACGCGCTCGCCAGCGGAGAGTGCGCCGCAAGGCCTTGATTACATCGGTGCTTCTGCAAGCCGGCGTTCTCGCCGCACTAATACTTGTGCCCTTGTTTGCGAAGCCGGCGCGGTTGGTCGTAGCAATCGCGACGCCGATTCCGCCCTACCGGCACGTGAGCGGGCAGACCCACACAACGGAAAGGCCGCGCACGGACGTAAGGCATATTTGCGTCACTTGCTTCAATTCGCGTCCAGCTACCCTGGGTACGAACAAGGTGGAACCAAACACTTTGCTGGAGCCAGTTCAGGATATCGGACCCGGCGTTCCCGCAGTTCCGTGCCCAAGTTGCATCAACATCCCGACTGCCGGGCCGCGGGCTCCCGCGGGCAGCGAGCCGCGGCGACAAAGGCCACAGCTCGTCGCCACGCACATCGATCCCGCGATGCTTGTTCATCGAGTGGAGCCGGTGTATCCGACATGGGCAATACAACTGGGAAGAGCGGGGCGAGTGGAACTCCGGGCGGTCATCGCGACGGACGGCACAATCCAATCGCTGCAAGTTGTGAGCGGGGATCCGCTGTTCTACCAATCAGCCATGGATGCGGTGCGCCAGTGGCGCTACAGGCCGACGGTGCTCAACGGTGAAGCGGTGGAGATCGACACCTTCATCACCGTGATTTACAACGTCAATCGTTGAAGGCGAAACTCTGAAGTATACAAAGCGGTGTTAGGGCCGCGCGCTGCCAATACTGCCGCGCGGCCCTCTGCCAGCACCGTGCAACCGACACTCGGTTGCCGCTCCCGTGACTAGGTTAGAAGCGAAAAACGATTCCGGTCGACACGCGCAGATTGTTTTGACTCCTCGCGTTGGAGTTGTTGAGTTCGGTGAAACGAGTCAACAGGTAATCGACCTTTGCCGGTCGAATCGAGAAGTGCGAGTTGAGACGATAGTCGAGCCCGCCGCCTACGGTCATCGCAAAGGCATTCTGGCTGTTGCTTGTCGCCAGCAGGCTGGCCCCGGTGTGCGCAACGCCGAAGAGCACTTCACCGAACGGTGTCACGCGTCCCAAGCGATGATACGAGACGCGCGGACCAAACAGATACGTGGAGAGTGTGCCGTCCACGCCGCTGCCAAGAATGTTGGTGTTGTGGTAGCCGCCGAGATCAGCGACTCCGCTCAACCAGCCGCTAAAGTTGTATGCGATGGACGCGCTCCCGCCGTTCAAGCTGAAGCTGTTCGCACCGGAGGTGGCCGGATTGGCACGAACGTACGAGTAGCCGGCGAAAACATCTATGGTCTTGCGCTCTTCCTGGGCCTGCGCGGCCACTCCGAAGAGCGAAGCAAAACCGAGTAAAGACACCACGACCCTGAGATTCATAAAACCTCCATTCAGATTTATGTTTCAGCGCAGGCCGACAGGATCACCGCTCAGCCGCGCGTTTCGCGGAGCGCCTCAGGCAGGGAGGCAGCTATCCGCATTTGTCTATGTTTTTACTTGCATATACAGATGCGCTAACCGCGGCAGAAGTTACCTGAGATTTCATGAGGGCGGTACGCGTGGAGTAACCACATCTAGATTAAAGCAGCGGTTCCGGAACGTGGCGAGCGATGGCCGCGCGCGTTTCATCCCGTAAGTGTATGAGCTGGTGCCAGTCCGACGATTCGCCGCCGTCCGCAGGATTACTTTTGCGCGGATAAATCGGTGGAGACAAAGTGATGGTCACACTGGTCGGCCGCGGCAGGTATGTGCCGTCACGGAGAAACTTGCGCGTGCCCGCAAGCGAGACTGGAACAATCGGCGCGCCTGTGGACACTGCCGCTTTGAATGCGCCAAGTTGGAATGGCCGAACACCATCGTCTGCTGTGAAGGTTCCTTCGGGAAATACGAACACCGATTCGCCGCGCCGCAGGATTTCCTCCATCTCCTCCGCTTGCCGCAACCGCGAATTCGGGTCAGTGCGATCGAAAGAGAGATGCCCCATCTGCCGGAGAAACGTTCCGATGAACGGCATTCCGTGCACTTCCATTTTCGCGACGAAGCGATACGGCACGCCTAGCCCCAGCATCAACGGGAGCACGTCGAAATAACTAGCGTGATTCGAGGCGAACATTTTTGCGCCGGGCGCGCCCATGTGCTCCTTACCAACGACTCGCACGCGGCAGCCCACCAGCGCAAACAAGACCTTCAGCGCCGAGGACGTAAAGCGCCCCGCCGTGCGCTGGTCCTTAATCAGGCTTACGCGCGCGCATGTGGGCACGATCCACAAAAAAAATACGATCCCGAAGTACAACCCATAGAGAATCTCCAGGGCTCGGCCAAAACTGGCGGCCACGAACTTGCCAAAGCTTCGCATTGCACTTCCCGCGCTGAGCCGCGCAATTTGCATCCACGCAGGCGGTTTGGCAACGCAAAGCTGGCCACTGAGAAAAAGCTGTTTGGTTTCCTCGCGGCGCAATTTCCCGCTCGATGTTTTCGGAATGCTTCCCAGCGGAATCAGCTCGACGCGATCCGGGGGGAGACCCAGCCCATGCGAAACTTGCTCGGTCACCGCGGCGGCAATGGCCGGGTGCTTCCGCGAATCGCGTTCGCGCACCTCGGCTACAACCACGAGCTTTTCGGTGCCGGAGCCTTCGTCCTTGATTCCAAATGCGACGATGCAGCCTTTGCGAAGACCGTCGGCGCGCGCCGCCAATTCCTCCACTTCGTGCGGATACAGATTTCTGCCGCCTTTGATGATGATGTCCTTAACGCGGCCGGTGACGTAAAACTCTCCGTTTGCGCAATAGGCACGGTCGCCGGAATTGACCCATGCGAATTCGTTTGCGCCGACCGCGCGACCCGCAGGAAACAGCTTTTCCGTTGCGGCGGAATTCTGGTAATAGCCGGCGGTCGCCGACGGCCCGCGAAACCAAAGGAAGCCTTCGGTGCGATCGGAAACTTCATTTCCCTTTTCGTCGACGATACAAACCTCGTGATCGGGCAGTGCGCGCCCAGAGGACACAAAGGAAATCGCCGATGCTGATGCGGATTGCGCGGGCATGGCGCTGCCATGCGTCGTAAAGGCCTCACGCTCGACGTGATCCACGAGCGGGCCGCGGTTGAGCGGCGGAACGGTAACCGCCAGCGCGGCTTCCGCCAAGCCGTAGACCGGAAGCTGCGCTTCACGCCGAAACCCGTAACGCGAGAAACGCGCCGCAAAGCGCTCCAGCGTTTCGGGATTGACCGGTTCGGCGCCGTTCAGCGCCGCGCGCAACGAACTGAGGTCGAGCCCTTCGATATCC
>CATPAM010000098.1 GCA_955651735.1 Candidatus Acidiferrales bacterium
CCTCTCGCAGGCCGAGCGCATCGTGTCGGTCGGGCGCGGCATCAAGGCGAAGGAGCACATCGCGATCGTCGTCCAGCTCGCCGAGGCGCTCGGCGCCGAAGTCTCGGCGTCGAGGCCCATTTGTGACGCGGGCTGGCTGCCGATGGAGCGGCAGATCGGCAGCTCCGGGCAAACCGTCGCTCCGAAACTGTATCTGGCGCTGGGCATCAGCGGCGCGATCCAGCACGTGGTGGGAATGAAGGGGGCCCGCACCATTGTGGCCATTAACAAAGACCAGAACGCGCCGATTTTTGAAATTGCGGACTATGGCGTGGTGGGCGATATCTTCGAGATCATGCCTGCGCTGACGGAAGCGTTGGAAAAAGCGAAGTAAAGTTCCGCGCGGATCTGGTTTCCCCTCCTTAACAATTCCGGCGTTATGTTGGGTGGCCCACACAACGCAGCGACCTAAACCGAGTCGGAACTTGCCTCTACGGATGTTTTAGGCCAATCTCTTCACGCGCGATGGCCCGCTGCCGTCCCCGGCGGGCCGCGAATGGCTGGAGCTGCCATGCCCTTTGTCGAAAATTTGGAAGCGAGAATTCATTGGGACGAAGAAGGACACGGCGCTCCCCTGCTGCTGATTATGGGATTGGGATGGCCGTCGCAAGCCTGGTACCGCTCGCGGCCGATTCTGAGCGAAAAGAATCGCACCATTGCGCTGGACAATCGCGGGGTGGGCCGGAGTGAAGCGCCTCCGGGACCGTACTCCATCACGCAGATGGCCGCCGATGCCGCGGCGGTGCTGAACGCCGCGCGGATCAATACCGCGCACATTTTTGGCGTGTCCATGGGCGGGATGATCGCGCAGGAGTTTGCGCTGCAATATCCCAAGAGGGTGCGCTCGCTAATTCTCGGTTGCACCGCGGCGGGCGGGCCGCAGGCAGTGCGTGCGGAGCAGGAAGCGCTGCAAGTGCTGACGACGCGTGGGCCGGATCCGGAGCAGTTCGCGAAGGCCATCAGCCCTTTCATTTACGATCGAGGAACGCCGGCGGAGCGAATTGAAGAAGACACCGCCGTGCGCCGGGAGTGGTACCCGCCCGCGCACGCTTATTTTGCGCAATTGCAGGCCATCATGGCCTGGGAGGCGTACAGCCGGGTTGATCAGATTGCCGCGCCGACGCTGGTGATTCACGGGGAAAACGACCGGCTGGTCCCGCCGGAAAACGCCAAACTGATCGCGGCGCGCATTCCGGGCGCGAAATTGGCCATGATTCCGCGAGCCAGCCATATTTTCATCACCGATCAAACCGAGGCGGCGCACCAGGTCATTCTGGATTTTCTCGGCGCGCAAGCCACCCGCCAGCACGAGAGACTCGCCCCGGTGTGAACCCGCCAAATTGTCGCTGGTCATTTTCACCGCTCCGGGAATATCGTTGGCGGTCCGATGCGTTCGTGAGGTTAGAGCCCGATGGATGCACTTGTGAAGCAGTGGCGCGAGGACACCCCGGGTTGCGTCAAGCAGATCCATTTCAACAATGCGGGGTCGGGATTGATGCCGCGCGGCGTACTGGATGCCATCACCGCGCACCTGAATCGCGAAGCGAATGTTGGCGGCTATGAGAGCGCCGACGATGCGGAAGCTGCCGTTGCCGATGCGTACGCCAACGTTGCAAGAGTGTTGGGCGCGCAGCCGCGCAACATCGCGGTCGTGGAAAACTCGACCGTGGCGTTTTTCCAGGCGCTGTCGGCCATTGATTTCAAGGCCGGCGACGTGATCGTCACTACGCGCAACGACTACATCTCCAACCAGCTTGCGTATCTTTCGCTGGCGCGGCGCCAGGGGGTGGAAGTGCGGCGCGCCGCCGACCTGGTGAGCGGAGGCGCCGATCCGCAATCGGCAAAGGAACTGTTGCGCGATCCGCGCGTGCGCTTGCTTGCGGTCACCTGGGTGCCGACCAATTCCGGGCTGATGCAGCCGGTGGAGGCGCTTGGGGAAGTGGCGGAAGCGGCCGGGGTACCCTATTTGCTCGACGGCTGCCAGGCCGTAGGACAGATTCCGGTGGATGTGGCGAAATTGCGTTGCGATTTCTTTTCCGGGACGGCGCGAAAGTTTTTGCGCGGTCCGCGGGGCATCGGATTCCTGTACGTCTCGGACCGGGCCCTGAAGCGCGGCGATTTTCCGCTGTACATCGACATGCGCGGTGCGGACTGGGTGGCCGCGGACAGCTTTGCGCTGGCGCCGGATGCCCGGCGGTTCGAGAATTGGGAGTTCGCGTACAGTCTGGTGCTGGGTTTGGGAGAAGCAGCGCGCTATGCGCTCGGAGTGGGCGTGGAGCGCGGGGGACGCCGCGCGAGAGAGCTGGCGGCGATGCTACGCAGCAAACTAGGCGGAATTGGCGGCATTCGCGTGCTGGACCGCGGCAGGGACCTGGCCGCTATCGTCACCATTGAGGTGGCGGGTTGGGACGCCAGGGAGCTTGCGAAACTGCTGCGCATGCGCGGGATCAACAGCTCGGCTTCGCTGCGGGCTTACGCGGTCATCGATATGGACGAGAAACGGGCGGCGACCGCGCTGCGGCTCTCCCCGCATTACTACAACAGCGAAGAAGAGCTTGAGCGGGTGGTCGAAGAGCTGAAAGCCATGGCCGCGAGGGGAAGCGCAGCGTCCTGAAGCGTGTGGTGAGAAGGTCAACCCCTTGACACGGGAAGGCGTTGACCGCCCTACGCACCTCTACTTACCATTACTGGGTGACCTCCAGGAGCCCAGTTGCTGCCGGCGCGATTCTACTGGCTGGAATCGCGGGAATAGCTGGCTGCGAGGATGCAGCCAAGAAGTCCGTAGTGCGCGCCCCGGTTCCGGCGACGGCGCTCAGGCAAGAGAGCGCGCCGGCTGGGCCCAAGCTATCTACCGACAACCGGCCAGTCCGCCTGGAGTTAGCGCCGTTGCCAGTCACCCAGCCAAAGCAGCGCCCCCTGGTGATGTTGGCGACCACGCTGCATGGGACAAAGGACGATTTGATCGCCCGGGTGGAGCAGAAATTCGCCTCCGGGGAGCAGAATTACAAGGCCGGGCACCTGGAGGCGGCGCGCAAGGACTTCGATGAAGCCGTGGACTGGATGCTGGAGAGCGGCTACGACCTGAATAGCGACCCGAAACTGAGCGAGCTGTTTCATCGCGTGGTGGACACTGTGTACGCGGATGAGTTGCAGGCCTTCCGCGCCGGTGATGGCTTCCAGGAAGCGCCGGCGGTGCCCGCAGCCATCGACGAAGTCGCGGGGATGACCTTTCCGGTCGACCCGCGGCTGAAAGAGCGCGCGGAGGAAGCGGCCAAGAACCTTTCGCACGACTTGCCGCTGACGGTGAACGACCAGGTTTTATCTTTCCTCAACTTCTTTCAGACGCCGCGGGGCCGCGCCATAGTGGAGACCGGGCTGCGGCGCGCCGGCCGTTACCGCGACATGATTTCGCGCGTGCTGCAGGAAGAAGGATTGCCGCAGGATCTGATTTATCTGGCGCAAGCGGAAAGCGCTTTCCAGCCGCTGGCGCTGTCCAGGGCGGGAGCGCGGGGCATCTGGCAATTCGTGGCCTGGCGCGGCAATCAATATGGGCTGCGGCACACCTGGTGGGTGGACGAGCGACAGGACCCGGAGAAAGCCACGCACGCGGCGGCGCGGCATTTGCGCGATCTCTACGCGATCTACGGCGACTGGTATCTGGCCATGGCCGCGTACAACTGCGGGCCGGGCAACGTGCAGAAAGGTATCGAGCGCACCGGCTACGCGGACTTCTGGGAGCTGTACAAGCGCAACGTGCTGCCGCGCGAGACCAAGAACTACGTGCCCATTATCGTGGCGCTGACGCTGATCGCCAAAGACGCGGCGCACTACGGCATCCAGGCCGATCCTGAGGCGCCGGTGCCGACCGACGTGGTGAAGCCGGGACGCGCGATTGACCTGCGGCTGGTGGCGGAGACCATCGACGTCGATGTGGAGACGCTGCGCACGCTGAATCCTTCCCTGCTGCGGCTGGCCACCCCGGATGATCCAGCCTTCGAGTTGCATTTGCCGGCCGGCAGCGCGGAACGATTTTCCGCGGAGATCGCGGACATTCCGGCGGACAAATGGGTGAGCTGGAGAAGGCATCGCGTGGAAGCGGGCGAGACGCTGACTTCGATTGGCAAGAAATATCACGTAACGCCGGCGGCGATCGCGGCGGCCAACAACCTGGAGCACGGCGCGGCGCTGGGCGCTGGAGAGAAATTGATTATTCCGGCGACGCAATCGCAGGCGGAGGTCAAGCGGCGCCTGGTGAGTTATCGTGTGCGGCGCGGCGACACCTTGTTGGGAATCGCGGATCGCTACAGCGTGAGCCCTGACGACGTGCGCAAATGGAATCGTTTGAAATCGAATCACGTGAGTCGTGGTATGGTGCTGCGAATTTATAGCTTGGGCGGCGCTCCGGAAGCGCGCCCGGCGCGGGCACGGACGAAATCGAAAAAGGCGTCGCGGCCCGCGACCAACGTGGCGCAGGCGTCTCCCAAACCGGAACCTAAGAACTAATCGTTTTATATTCAGCTAGTTACGAACTCCAAGCGGCCAGTCCCGGAAAGAACGCGCGTGCCGAGAAATGCGCTTCTCCTGTTGTCCGGCTTAGCAGAACGCTTGACAACTCCCGACGAGTGCGATAACAACGGCGCAGGCATTGGAGCGCGCGTTTACTCCGGCCGCACAGCATCCTGCCCCGTAGTATCGGGGAGGATTCCCGCAGGGGAGGATGGAATGGACCTCGAGAAGGA
>CATPAM010000099.1 GCA_955651735.1 Candidatus Acidiferrales bacterium
CCAATGCGCGAACTGCCCGGGAGCGTAGAGCCGCTCGCAGGCCGCTAGACGTACATCATCCCAGATCCCTAAGCGCAGTTCTGTTCGAAAGAGGACAGGCACTTTTGATTCGCACCTGCGTACGTCGAAGGTTGCAGCGTCGACATCCGAAAGAGTTGGCAGCAAAAGAATTCATCGTGGCTGAAGCCGCTCGGACGCGCCCTTCGTTCCTTGGGTGAACTAAAGCGCGCTCCTACAGGGCGTCGCGCACGCCACCACGGAGCGTGGTGTCAGATGCGATAGGAGGGAGGCTTGATGTCTTTGTCGCGAAGGTATATTTCGGCTTGGCCGCGGTGATGGGCGACGTGCACGTAGAGGGCGAGCAGGACTTCGCGTCCGGGGAGGCGGCCGTCGGGCGAGTTGTGAACCTTGCTGAGCTGCTCGTCGGTCAGGTTGGGGATGACGGCGGCACAATACTCAAAAGAGCTGCTCAGGAGCTTGACGATGGCGTCTTTGTCCTTGTCGCTGGGGGCAGGGGTGTTGGGGGTCTCGGCGTCCTTCAGGCCGGCACAGAAGGCGAAATTGGTGGATGCAATGTGCGACATCACTTCACCAAAGGTCATGGAGCCGGGGTCGGGGCGGAAGGTGTATTGCTCGGGCGGCATGGCTTCGGCGACAGCGACGGAGAGTTTGCTGAGCGCGCCGAAATGCTGAGAATACTCGGTGGCGGTTGCGGCCTTCGCGCCGAGGGCGTACAAGGCGGAGAGCGTAAAGGCGAGCAGAAGGGCAACAGCTAGACCGGGACCGGTTCGCATGGGATCTCCTTCGAGACTATGAATGGCTATCCGGCCTGTTGGACGCGGGGCGAGGCGGTTCGTTTCAGGGTCTGGCGTCGCCGAAACAGTGTGACGAAGGGGGCGGAACGGGCATCAGAGACGGCAGCAGCCCAGGTAGGGTAGAAAACCACAACGAGGTGAACGAGCATGAGTTCTTACGGCGGCAAGGAACTGGCCAGCGCGTTTCGTACGGTGCGCAAGAACACGATTCAGGTGGCGGAGGATATTCCGGAGTCGCAGTACGGGCACGTTGCGGCGCCGGAGTGCAGAACCGTTGCGCGGATGTTGACGCACATCGCCATCTCCCCGCGTATCTGGGAAGAAGTGCATAAGAAGGGCTTGACGACGCTGGTGGGGTTTGACTTCTTCGGGATGATGGACAAGTTCAACGCCGAGGAAATCAAGCCGAGGTCGAAGGCGGAGATCGTGGAGCTGCTTCGTACCGAGGGAGACCGGTTCGCGGCATGGCTGGATACGATGACGCCGGAATTCCTGGAGCAGACGGTTACCGAGCCGGATGGGAAGACGGCGAAGACGCGGTTTGAGCGGCTGCTCAGCGCGAAAGAGCATGAAATGCACCATCGCGGGCAGCTCATGTTGATCGAGCGGCAACTCGGAATGGTGCCGCATATCACACGGCAGTTCAATGAGCGAATCGCGGCGATGCGGGCGGCGAAAGCTTAAGGGGCTCTAGGCGCGGCACCTTAGAGGCCGCCACACGTATTGGGAGTCCACGCCACCGCGGGCCGCAGCGCGCAGCGAGGTGCGCGACTTGCTCAGGGGCGCGGCCCCAACCATTTGTTCTCAAATGTTGCGGGGGAAGATGCTAGAATCCCCGGCCATGAAACGACGCACACTGTTGCAATCGCTTCCGGGCATCACCATGCTACCAACCGCCGCCTGGGCTGCTTCGCTGCCAAAAGCAGACCCAGCATCGACCACCGTGTACGAGCTTCGCGTGTACCACACGTACGAAGGCAAGCTCAACGACTTGCTGAAGCGCTTTCGTGAGCACACCACGAAACTTTTTGAGAAACACGGGATAAAGAACGTCGCCTATTGGACGCCGCTCGACGAGCCGGCGAAGAGCAGCACGCTCATTTACATCCTCGCGCATCCCAGTCGCGAGGCCGCGGCCGCGAACTGGAAAGCTTTCCAGGACGATCCGGAATGGAAGAGCGTACGCGACAAATCCGAAGAGAGCGGAAAAATCGTGGAGAAAGTGGACTCCACGTTCATGGTGCTGACCGATTTCTCTTCGCAACTGAACTAGGTGGTCCAGTTGTTCCGATATCTTTGTCGATCGATTGATATTCCAATACGTCCAAGACCTCGAGACGCAGACGATCGGCGGCGCGATTGATGCGGCCACAATCCTGGCCGGGGAGCGCAGGCTCCCATCGATCACGTCGAGATTTGCGAAGTGCGTGCCAGAAGGTCACACAGTGGTTCAGCGGCTGGCGGCGGACTCGCGGCGGATCGTGACTCGGGCCGGGCCGAACTCGTAGCCTTCATCGCGCACGGTCTTCTCCGCTGCGGCGCGAAGGGCTGTTTCATCTGCGTTCTTCGGCGCGTCGCAATAGCGGCGAATCACTTCTTCGCCGTTCTGAATGCGTATCAGCCACTTGGATTTGCCAGGGTCCCAGGAGACTTCCACTCGATCAGCGGTCATAGATTCCTCCAGGGCGAGTTGAGGTACATTGTAGTCCAACCGCGAGTCTTAATGAACGTAATGTCGAAAAAGACTTAACACCACGAGCAAAAAGGGAAGGGCAAGAAGAAGGCAGAAAAGAGGAACGGCGGAGAAGAAAATGAAGAAGGTGAGGTGGGGAGTCCTGGGAGGGGCGTCTATCGCCGTGCGCAGAGTGATCCCCGGCATGCAAAAAGGCGCGTACAGCGAAATTTCGGCCATCGCCTCTCGCGACAAAAAGAAGGCGGAGGAGGCGGCACGCAAGCTCGGCATTCCCAAAGCCTATGGCTCGTATGAAGAGCTTCTACAAGATCGCGCGATCGAAGCCATTTACAATCCGCTGCCGAATCACTTGCATGTGCCGTGGTCGATCAAGGCAGCGGAAGCAGGGAAGCACGTGCTATGCGAGAAGCCCATCAGCATGACCGTGGCGGAGGCAAGAACCTTGCTCGCCGCGCGTGACCGCACTGGGGTGAAAATCGGCGAAGCGTTTATGGTGAAGACGCATCCGCAATGGTTGCGCACGCAGGAGATTATCCGCGACGGTGGCATTGGCGAATTGCGGGCAATCGCCGGAGTCTTCAGCTATTTCAATCGCGACCCCAACAACGTTCGGCACAAAGTGGAATGGGGCGGAGGAGGCTTGCTGGACATCGGCTGCTATCCCATCACGATGTCGCGATTCATCTTTGGGGAGGAGCCCGTGCGAGTCACCGGCGTGCTGGAGCGCGACCCGGATTTCAAGACCGATCGGCTCGCTTCCGCGATTCTGGAGTTTCCTGCGGGGCAATCGATCTTCACCTGCGGAACACAGACTGCCTTCTTCCAACGAATGCATTTCCTTGGCACCTCCGGGCGCGTCGAAATTGAAATTCCATGGAACGCACCGAATGACCGACCGTGCCGAATCTTCATCGGTGACGTGCTGGGTGGAGCGCCGAAGGTTGAAGAGTTTCCGATTGTCGATCAATATACGATTCAGGGCGATGAGTTCTCGCGGGCAGTGCGCGGCCTGCGTGAGGTTCCGGTGCCGCTCGAAGATGCCATCCAGAATGTGGCGGCGATCGAGGCGATATTCAAGGCCGCGGATTCGGGTAAATGGGAAAGGCCGGAGAAGATTTGACGGTCTGAAATTGTGCGCCGAGCCATGCGGCAGTGTTGGCAGGGAAGTAATGCCGGAACAATTAGTGTCACTAACAGCGACACTTAGTGTCCGAACTACAGAACCGCCTTAAACCGTAACACGCTGATTATGCAGTACTTACAAAAATTGGCGGGTGATGGGCGAGCACGTGCAAGTATCTTAGGTGGGGCGGATATCTGTGTCAATTGAAGCCAGGAGCTTCATTCATATGGGGCGCAAACAGAGAGGTTTTTCCCTGATCGAGTTGTTGATCGTGGTGGCGGTGATCCTGGTTATTGCGGCGATTGCCATTCCCAATCTCATGCGCTCGCGCATGGCTGCCAACGAAGCCTCGGCCGTTGCCTCCCTTCGCTCCATCAATACTTCGCAAGTCGTCTATCAGAACACGTACGGCCCCGGCTTTGCCACAAAGCTTGCCGACCTCAGCGATGGCGGCGCTGCCGGCAACTGTGCGCCTTCGGTCACGCCTACGGCGACTGCTTCCTGCCTCATCGATGCTACGCTCGCCAGCGGCACAAAAAGCGGCTACACCTTTCTGTACACTCCTGTCTCCTCGGGCGCGACGGTTGCGAGCTATAGTGCAAATGCTGACCCAACTACCCCGGGTTCTACCGGGCAACGCCATTTTTTCTCCGACCAAACGAATCTAATCCGCGTGAACGCCACCGCGGTAGCTAGCAATAACGATCCCGCCTTATAGCTGCTGGACCCCGCGCTTTTCTGCCCCGACCTGACCCCGTGAAAGAGGGCCCTATATATTCGTATTATGGAAGGGCTGTATAACATAGAAGGCCTCAGAGCTAAGAACACCTGAGCGCGGAGAGGAGGAAGTGTGGCGGTTCGCACCGTTTTGCAGTTGGGCGATCCGGGATTGCGCGAGGTTGCTGCTCGCGTTGCCGATCCGACTGCGCCTGAAATTCGAGCGCTGGTGCAAGACTTGGCGGATACGCTGGCGCATTGGCGCGCGAGCACAGGCTACGGGCGAGGAATTGCCGCCCCGCAAATCGGAGCGGCGAGGCGCGTGATTTTTTTGCAATTGCCGGGCGCCGAGCCGTGGCCGCTGGTGAATCCGGAGACTACCTGGCGCAGCGAAGAGAAAATCGTGGTATGGGACGCGTGCCTTAGTTTTCTTTCGATCTTCATGCAAGTGGAGCGGAACCGCGAGATCGTGGTGCGATATCAAGATTTGCGCGGCGAGCGGAAGGAAGTTCGCGCGAACGAAGAGCGGGACTTGTCGGAACTATTGCAGCACGAGATCGATCACCTGGATGGCATTCTAGCGCTGGATCGCATCACCGATATTCGGACCATGTGCACCAGGGAAGAGTTTGAGAAGCGATACCGTGCGCGGAGTCCTTATGCGGTGACCCCGAGCGGTGCCGCGACCTAATCGACATTACTGGTTGTTCGCAGAAGTTGCATGCCGCCCCTCCACGAATCTTCAGCAGACAATCCTATGCTGTCTTTTCAAGGTTCTTCGTTTACCTAACATCACTATCACATGCCCGAGTTGCGGCGCCACAGTGGAGGGCGGCTTCGGGCAGAGGTGTGCGAAGTGCGGGCAGCCCTGGGCCTGAACTGACAGCGATGGATGGTGCCTACATATTGCGAACTTTGGCGTGGCCCTGAGCGGAGCATTTTTCGTGGTGTCGTTTATGGGTGCCTTCGTGATGTTTATGAATGCGCGCGAACAGTAGCAGCGCGAATCGGCGGGGAATTATCGGGCCAGCAATCTTCGCGTGCTGCAGTCCTATTGGGAAAAAGGCAAGCCGCGAACGATGCGAGGTGGTGGTAGCAGCGAGAGTCGGGCATCTGCGCGAGGTCTGGTGGAAGGGAATGAGGAGTGGATGGATTTACAGCCATACCTCGGGTTCATTCCGAACGACGAAGAAACCGTCGTTAAAGCGGTTCCGCGGGGGACAGTCATCGCTATTTACTACGACTCGAAACTTAAAGGTGATTACCGAGTGAGATTCCGCGGTGGCGCGCCACCCGGAGTGGCAAGTCATGATGCAATGGCGGTCGTGGCGAAATACGGAGCGGGGGCTTTGGCGGTGACGGGACTTCTGTTCCTTGGTTTCTTGCGTTTGCGCAGGTTCTCGCAGGGTTCGGCGTAAAGTTCGCCATATCGCCGATTCACAGCAAAATAGCCGGGTCGCAGCTTTGAGGGCAGGAGGCGTACACCCTTACTTGAAGGATGTCGAATCTGGTTTAGGCCATTGGACTGGTTCGATGGGGCCCACTACGAAGACCCAGGCGGCTGAGCCTAGCAAAGTGACGGCACCGGTGATGACGAAAACCCAGAAATAATTGCCCGCGCCCTGAACGATTAGGCCTATGAGCGTGGGGGCGATCCACCCTGCCAGGTTGCCGGTGAAATTCTGCAGGCCGGTCCATTTTCCGGAGGTGGCCGGCCCCGCCAGGGTTTGCGTGACAGCCCACAGATTCGAGGTACACATGCCGAGGCCAATGCAGACCAGGATTAGAATCGCCACGGCAAGGCTGTGACTGGCGACAATCCCAACGAGCACAATGCTTGAGGCAACTACCGGACCCGCGCCGGTGAACGTCTTGCGCACGCGAGTGGGAGCAGCGCCGGCGGCGATCCATTTATCGGAGAGCCAGCCGGACAGGAGCGCGGAGATGGCCAAGACTAAGAACGCGAGACTGGTAACGACGGACATCGCCTGGACGGAGAAATGGCGCTCGCGCTCAAGGTAGATGGGCAGCCAGGTAATAAAGAAATACCAGAGGTAGTTGTAGGCGAAGAGTCCGGCGAAGGTGCCCCACGCGGAACGCTGCCGGAGGATTTGCAGGATGGTGGCGCTCGCGGCGTATTCGCGGCTCGGCCCTTCAAGGCTTTGGGTAAGCACGATGTTGGCGCTGCCGGAAGAGGGCGTTGGATTCGATTCAGCTGTTGGTTCGGGTCTTCGCAGGTATTTGAGCCACGGCACTAGCCAAAGCGAGCTGGCAACGCCGAACGCGACGAAAAAAAGCCTCCAGCCAACGTGGGCAATGAGCAGTCCGCCGAGGAGCGTCCCGACCGCGGGGCCGGAGGCCTGGCCAGCGGAAATGATGGAGTTGGCGCGGCCGCGCTGGACCTCGGAGAAATGACGCGAAATGATTTTGCTGTACGAAGGATACGCAACGGACTCGCCGATGCCGAGGATGAGGCGCATGGCGAGCAACATCCTGAACCCGCTGACGAGACCGGTTCCAAACGTTGCGGCGGACCACAGGAGAATTCCGAGCGCGAGGACCCAGTTAACAGGAAAACGGTCGACCAGCCAGCCGGAGACTATTTGGAAGACGGCGTAGGTCCAGAAGAAGGAGGAGAAGAGGATTCCGAGCTGGGAATAGGAAAGGCCGAGTTCGTCTTTGATATGCGGAGCGGCGATGGAGAGATTTCCGCGGTCGATGTAGTTGATGAAGATAGAGAGGGCCAGAAGGATGGCGAGGCGAGAAAGCTCCGGAGATAGCCGGGTAGTAGGCGCGACGGAAGACATTGCGTCGGAAGGCGTGGTCATGGCGAGGGCGCTTCCTCGGTTTGCTCTGCGAGACGGACCCATGCGAGGAGAGCGAAGGCGCCCATGGTGAAAATGGAGACCAAGGCGGAAGCGCCGACGATGTCGCGGACGTTCCACTTTGCACCGGAGGGATCCGAAACCACGGCGAGTCCGCCTGGTGGAGCGCCCAAGAGGAGAAGAAGATTGCCGGCCGCGCAAA
>CATPAM010000100.1 GCA_955651735.1 Candidatus Acidiferrales bacterium
AACGGACAGTGTATGTTTCCCATGCAGTACGAGCGTACTATGGCTGGCCCGCTCGCGTCCGCTGGACAATAAAAGGGTTCGCGCGCAACTCTGAAACGGTAGAGTGCAGCCGAAACTTTTTCTCTCAAGCGAGTAAGACATGCCCCCCACGCTCAAAGACAGCTCTACGCTTCCCACCTCTCCTGAAAACCCGGAGCGCGTTGCGGAGGGAGCATCGGCCGGCCAGCCAATCAGCAGTGCGCACCCTGTGACGCTGGAAGTGCCGGTCACGGTCAACGGCGCGCGGGCGGTGGAAGGCAGCGACAAGCGCGAACCATTTTCGGAAACCACCAGCACGGTGCTGGTGCTTGCCAACGGAGCGGTGATTCGTCTTTCGTCGTCTGTTGCTCCGGGCCAGCTTCTTTTTCTGACCAACGAAAAAACCAAGAAAGAAGTGGTTTGCCAGGTAGTAAAATCCAAAAACTACCGCAGCGCGAGCGGCTACGTGGAGCTGGAATTCACCGAGCCGGTCCTCGGATTCTGGGGCATGCGCTTCCCTGGCGAGCGCCATAGCGCTCAGGCCAACGCGTCTCTGCCTGTTGCGCGAAAGCTTAACCCCGCTACGTTGCCTGCGGGGATTCCGGCCGCGAACGCAGAGCCGAAACCAGCGTTGCTTGTGGACGCGAAACCTATTGAAAAGGTCGCGACAAATCTTGCGGATGCCGTGCAGGAGTTCAAGACCAAGATCAAGGCGGATTCGCGCCCATCGAGCAAGGCCGATTTTCTGGCGCCCGGGGAGACGCCCACAGGCGGGCTACAGCTCGACGCGAATCGCTTGGAGGAGCAACTGTCGGCACTGCTTTCCAACGATCAGAAACAGAGCGAGCGCACGCCGGCGGACTCGGTTGCGCCGCCCTCCAAACTGGAGCTGGGGAGTGCCGCGGCAAAAATTTTTGAAATAGCCAGCGAAGAGCCCAAGGCTGCCAAGGTTGAAACGGAGCCGGCCAAGTTGGACTTGATTTCTCCACAGCATACCGCGCCGAGAAACACGCAGGCGCCGGCCACGTCCAGCTTTGATGACGAAGAAGTGAAAATTCCGGCCTGGCTCGAGCCGCTGGCGCGCAACGCAGCGATTCCCGCCCCGCCGGTAGAACCGGTAGAAAAGGGCGCGAGCGATTTCGCCGCGCAAATTGAAGAATGGCAAGCTCCGCAGGCGCCGGAATCGGCTTCCGCAGCGAAACACGGAACGGCAGCGGCCAAGAACGCGGGCAGCACATCAAAACCCACGCAGGCCGCTCCGCTATTTGGCAATTCCCTATTAGGCACGAGCACTCCGGAATTGACCAGCCCGCGCAGAAGCGGCAAGGGAATTTGGATGGCGATTGCGGCAGGCTTTATTGTGGCAGCGGCCAGCGGCGCGTGGTATTTCCGGGACTCGCTGGCATCGCTGGCATCGCTGGCATCAGCGCATTCTTTGTCAGGATCGAACGCATCGCCGGCTTCCACCACCAGTTCCGTTTCGCTTCCGAGCGTACCGGCCACTAATTCCGCAGCACTCCTGACGCCTTCGTTGACGCCGATGGAAAGGGCGGATACGCTTTCTGCGGGACAAAAAGCGAACCCTGCGAGCGCAATGGCGGAAGTACCGGCGCCGGTTTCTTCACCAGCCCAAGGCAAAATGCAGACCGCGGCAATTACCGAGCGCATCCCAAACTCAGGTGCAAGCAACGACGTGAGCAACGGGCCGGAGAAATCGGCTGAGCCTGTTGAGCCTGAAATCACGAGACCCTCTCTCGGCAAGATTCACCTGGCCAAGCCGAAGGTCCGTCGCTCGGCCAGCGTGCAGGCGAACGGCGAGATGGAGCCGGCGCTAGAAGTGAATAGCGGCGAGCTTGCCTCTGGAGAAAACACCCTCGGCGCGAACCTGGCAGAAGGCGCGAAGCAACCAGCGGCTCCGGCGGCGCCCGCGGGCGGAGACGTCAAACCCGCGCACCTGATTTCTTCCGTCCCGCCAAGCTATCCGGTACTGGCGAGGACTCAGCACATAGCTGGCGACGTGCGCCTCGACGCGTTGATCGATGCGAGCGGCCGCGTAACCACGATGAAGGTCGTTTCCGGCCCATCCTTGCTGCACCAAGCGGCCATGGATTCGCTGCGCCAGTGGAAGTATCAGGCGGCCACGCTGGACGGGAAACCCGTCCCCATGCACCTTACGGTTACCATCCAGTTCCACTTGCAATAGCCGCTTTACCTTCTCGCGTCCCCAAAGCTGCGCGCCATAACGAAACGTCGAAAAGACATAAATTTGACAAGTTTAGGGCCTCAACCGCTAGGCTATTTGCGTCTAAGTTCGATTAGGGACGCGCCGAAACAGCCATCGTTCATCGGTGGCCTGGTCGCAAGCGGCACCGAACCTAAAGGACCACAGCATGAGCACACAACCCGGCGCACTAGCCCAGGACGAGCCCAGCCCGAGCGTAGCGGCGCCGCCGGCGTTCGCGGCGCGTTACGCACGTTTCGGGGCGTTCCAGGCCGACCTTGAACACATAGAGTTGTATCAGTATGGGCAGCGAGTCAAAGTGCAGGCCAAGGTCTTCCAGGGGCTGCTGCTACTTCTGAGCCGAGCCGGCGAGATTGTCACTCGCGAGGAAGTACGGCGCCAACTTTGGCCGGACACGTTTCTGGCCAACCTCGATGCCAACGTCAACACCACAATGAACAAGCTGCGTCGGGTGCTCGGCGATTGTCCGGAAAACCCCGTGTATGTCGAAACGATTCCGCGCCGGGGTTACAGCTTCATCGCCAGCGTGGAATTCTCGAGCGTTCCGGGCGCGCCGTCTGCAGAAGGTGCAAGGACCGTTTTGCATGCTACTGCGCAACCCGAGGACTTCGGCACGGGATGGCTAAAGAAGTACATCCGCACGTTTCTGCGCGTGGCCAGCTTGCTGTTCGCGGGAATGATTCTTGGCGCGCTGCTGGCGTTCGTGTGGTTCTTTGCGCAGGCCAAAAATCAGCATTCCGCGAACGCAGCAAAAGTGAGCGCTTCCCTCATCGAGCGTGGATTCCAGCAGAGTTCCAGCTAAACTCATCACACCCCCCTCAGCGCGTACCGAACTCAGACGAGAAAATCGCGAAGGCTGTACTGTGCGGCTTGCGAGCAGCGAGGCGTGTTCGTATACTGGCGGCCCGGCCAAGTGACAGGTCAGGCGGGTGGTAGCCCGCCGAAACTCACCTCTTTCTTGGCTCGCCAGATCGCCTCCAGCGCCGAAGACCGCGAGGGCGAACTGTGAAAGGACTGATGCAGCTCTCTTCCGCGTCCGGTCCAAAGGAGACCTTCGAATGTCGCAAGCGCCTGCACCGGAAGAGATGAATGTTTATCAGAACGCGGAAGCGCGCTTCGAAGTGGCTGCCAACAAGTTGGGACTGGAGCAAGGGCTGTACCGCTATTTAAAATACCCCAGCAAGGAAATCACTCTGTACATTCCGGTGGGCATGGACAATGGCCAGCTCGAAGTGTTCATCGGCTATCGAGTTTTGCACTCGACGGTGCGAGGACCGGGCAAGGGCGGGATTCGGTTTGCTCCCGACGTTTCGATCGACGAGGTGCGTGCGCTAGCCACGTGGATGACCTGGAAATGCGCGGTGGTGAACATTCCCTTCGGTGGAGCAAAAGGCGGCGTGATTTGCGATCCACGGAAGATGTCGCGAGGTGAACTGGAGCGGCTGACGCGGCGGTACACCGCGGAGCTAGTGAACTGGCTGGGTCCGGAGCGCGACGTTCCTGCGCCGGACGTCGGTACCGGCGAGCAGATGATGGCATGGGTGATGGATACGTATGCGATGCATGTGGGCCAAGCGACCACGGCGGTGGTCACGGGCAAGCCCATCGAACTGGGTGGGTCGGCGGGGCGCCGTGAAGCCACCGGCCGGGGCGTGATGATCTGTTGCGACAAAGCGCTGGCCAAGTTGGGCATGAAGCGCGAAGGCAGCCGCGTAGTGATTCAAGGCTTCGGGAACGTCGGCTCCCTGGCCGGGACCCTGATGCAGAAGGCCGGATACAAAATCGTCGGACTGGCCGACATCGGCGGCGGGCTATACAACGACAAGGGTTTCGACATCCCCAAGGTCGTTGATTGGGTGTACACGCAGAAGAAGCCGCTACATGATTTTCCGGGCGGCGGCACGAAGATGAGCGCACGCGACGTTCTTTTCCAGCCGTGCGATATTGCGATTCCCGCGGCCATCGAGAATCAAATTACCGAGAAGAACGCCAACCAGGTGCAGGCGAGGATTCTTTGCGAAGGTGCGAACGGTCCGACCACGTGGCAAGCCGACGCCATCATCGACGCCAAGGGCATTTTCACTGTGCCGGACATTCTCGGCAATGCTGGCGGAGTTACCGTGAGCTATTTCGAATGGGTGCAGGATCGCCAGGGCTTCTTCTGGCGGGAGAGTGAAGTCAATGAGCGGCTGCTGGATGTGATGGAAAATGCCTTCGATGAAGTGGTACGCTACGCCGAACTTCATAAGGTGAACAATCGCATCGCCGCGTACATGCTGGCCATCGATCGCGTGGCCAAGGCGCTTAAGTTGCGCGGCATTTACGCTTGAGATTCTGAGGATGCGCGTAGCTTCCGGCGCGCGCATCGCATGACAATTTGTTTTCGAAGGGCTCAGAGGAGAGCTTCGAGCCAGGAAGGAGTCCCCCCGTGTCTCAGGACTCAATGTTGCCAGGCAGCGCCAAAACCGAACTGCAACATCGCCTGGATATTTGCAATGCCGGGCGTTGGATGTACGAGCAGGGCTACAACGTAGCGTGCGAGGGAAACGTCTCTGTGCGTTTGGACGAGAGGCGCATTCTGACCACGCCGACGTGCATGAACAAAGGCATGCTCGCGCCGGAAGATCTGGTGGTCACCGACCTCGGGGGCCGCCAACTCGCAGGCGAACGCAAATTTTCTTCTGAGCTGGCCATGCACCTGTTGTTTTACAACATGCGCCCGGATGTGAACGCCATCTGCCACGCGCACCCACCGACCGCAACGGGATTTGCTGTTGCCGGGCGCGGACTAGACCAGGCTTTACTGCCGGAAGTTATCGTCGGTCTTGGGCGCATTCCGCTGGTGCGTTACGCTACGCCGGGAACGCCGGAGCTCAGCGCGGCCCTGGAACCTTACGTGCCTCATTATGACGCGCTGCTGCTGGCCAACCACGGCGCGGTCACCTGCGGTCCGGACTTGCTCACCGCGTATTTCCGGCTGGAAACCCTCGAGCACGTTGCGAAAATCACGCTAGCCGCGGAAATGGCCGGCAGTCCCACATTGCTGTCGAGCCGTGAAGTTGCCAAGCTGATGGCCGCGCGATCGCGCTACTTCGTGACCCCACCGCCTGGCGGCGGCGCGGAATTGCCGGTGACCTCGGATGCAAACGAGGGCGGCGATCACGTGCGGCTCACGCGCGGGGAATTGGACACGCTGATCGACGAAGCCGTCCGCAAAGACCGCTCGCGCCGCTGATCTTTTCCGGGAATAACTATGGGGAGTAGAATGGCGGAACGGGTTTGGTCATGAAAGCGCAAGCAGCCCGCGAGAATCCAAACGAAGAAGTCAAGCGTTCGTGTGAAGCTGTTTCCCGACTGGACGAGCCGTGCAATCAATCCGCCGCAATCTTCTGCGACAAGTGTGAGCGCTGGTTTTGCGCCGCGCACATGCGGGATGATCAGTGGCACGCTTGCCACCTAGAGCCCGGCGAGGAAGGCGGCGAAGGCTGAGCCTCGGCGCGTTTGCCTGCCGGCAGTCGGTTTCAGGCGGCGGTGCTGGCTGGCTGGGCGCGGCGGAGGCGGTCGACCACGCGGTCGCGGCCGAGAACGACCATGGTGTCGAATAGGGGCGGGGCTACAGCTTGGCCGACGATGGCGACGCGCGTGGCGTTGATAAGCAGGCCGGCTTTCACACCTTCCGTTTCGGCGAGCGCTCGCAACGCGTGATCGCAGGCGTCATGGCTCCAATCGGAAGGCGGGATGGCGGCCAGCTTCTCCGCGAGTTTGGAGAGCAACTCCGGGACCTTGGAATCCTTCCAGAATTTGGCTTTGGCGGCGGGGTCGATCTCGAAATCATCGGAGAAAAACGCGCGGGACCAGGTGGAAAAATCAGGGAGCAGGCGAACGCGAGGGCGAAGGAGGTCCACCGTTTTCGCGAACCACGCGCGGCCGGCCCCGGTGGCCCACTCGTCTTTCCACAAATTGGCGTGCTTTAGCACTGCTTCCACTTCCGGCAGCAAATCCTCAACGGGCAGCTTCTGAAGATACTGGGTATTGAACCATTCGAGTTTGGGGCGATCGAAGACAGCGTTGGTGCGGCTGACACCTTCGAGAGAGAACTTTGCCAGCAAGTCTGAGGTGCGCAGGAATTCCTCGTCCCCGCCGGCGGACCAGCCGAGCAGAGCGAGAAAATTGCGGAAGGCTTCGGGGAGGAAGCCCTCGGCGCGATACATGTTGACGTCGGTGGCGCCGTGGCGCTTGGAGAGGCGGGACTTGTCCGGACCAAGAATGAGAGGCACGTGGGCGAAGACGGGAGGCTGGGCGCCCAGTGCGCGGTAAAGCAAGACCTGCTTGGG
>CATPAM010000101.1 GCA_955651735.1 Candidatus Acidiferrales bacterium
CTCCACCCCCCACCCAACTCCGTTAGCCGTCATTTCGCTGGGCAGCCGCAGCCCACTCCAAACCGAAAAAACGATCAACACGCTCGCCGCGACGGCAGCAAACTGAAACCAAATCCGCGTGCCCTTCAAAGTTTTCTTAGACTCGCCCGCCACCGCAAAATGCTCAGGCAACTCCGGCGCCCGCCCCGCGTGCCGAAACTTCCCCAGTGCCCGCTCCAGCTTCACAACCGCAGCGTCCGGCTCGCCCGACCCGTCCCACAAATAATCGTTTTTCAGCAACTCGCCCTCTTTACTCATACTTTGTTCCCAGCTTCTCGCGCAGCATCCGCATCCCCCGATGCAAGTTTACCCGCACCGACCCCGCGGTGAGTCCCGTCCGTTCCGCAATCTCCGGCCCGGTCATCCCCTCCACCAACCGCAAAATCAGCGTCTCCCGGTAAGCCTCCGGCAACCGGCGTATCATCCCCAAAATTGCGGCGCCGTCATCCCCCGCCCCGCTGCTTTTCCGCTTCTCAGGCGCCTGATTTGGCGCATCTTCCGTAAACTCCACCAACTCCACCGACCTCCGGTGATAATCATTCGCCCGATTCCGAGCGACGGTTGCCAGCCATCCCCCAAAACAATTCACATCCCGCAGCGTATGCACCTGCCGCATGGCTCGCACAAACACGTCCTGCACCAAATCCTCCACGTCCCCCACCGGCACCCGCCCCAACAAAATCCCATGTACCATCCGCGCGTACCGCTGATACAAAGCCCCAAACGCACTCCGATCCCCCTCCCGCGCCGCCGCCACCAACAAACCCACCTCGCCCTCGTCGGGAGCACGCCCGGCAGTAACCATCGCCGCTCTCATCCCCAACCCGAACTCAACCCGCGTTCCCAAAGCGCATCCCCACTCTTACTCCGCACCGACCCCAGTTCTCAAGACGTACTTCCACCCTGTGCCGTTAACGATGACCAGGCGGAATCTGCACGAAGTCGCCTTCGCGGCATATTTCCCGGCTTCGGCGGCGATGTTAACCATAACTGACCCCCACCCCCTGTTTTTCGGATGTGTGGCAGGCAAAGGACTTACAGAAGTGTGTTTTTGGATGTGTGGCAAATAAAGGGGTTACAGGCGCATTCTGCGGATCTATGGCAATTAAAGGAGTTAGTGCGTCTGAGTGTCGGAGCGTTGCAAGGTTGGTGTACACCCCCGTCCTTCTGGCGCTTGCGCGCCGACGCCAAATCATTCATCCGGCGTCGTGCGCATTACTAAAAGGAGCTGCGCGAGGAATGATCAACACCAGGCCCTATAAAACACATTCAAGGCGAAACGACAGGGGGGAAGCGAATGGGACATTTCAATCGAACCACCCGACTCAGGAAGGCTGTTCTAACCGTAGCCCTCCTCGCCGGATGGCCGGCGGGTTGGACGCTGGCCCAGGCCTCACCTACTTATTCGCCGGAGCAGTTGGACAAAATGGTCTCGCGGATCGCGCTGTATCCCGACCCTCTGCTGGCACAAGTTCTCGCGGCCGCAACGTTTCCGGATCAGATTCCCGAAGCCGCCAAGTGGGCCGATCAGCACCACTACTTGACGGGTGACGCGCTGGCCAACGCTATCGCGGAAGATCATCTCTCGTGGGATCCCAGCGTGCAGGCTCTGCTCCCATTTCCTGCTGTTTGGGAGATGATGGCTGCCGATATGGGCTGGACGACGGACCTGGGCAACGCTTTTCTGGCGCAGCGTCAGGACGTAATGGACGCGGTCCAGCGAATGCGTCAAAAAGCCAAGGATTTTGGTTATCTGCGCAGCAACGGGCAAGTGATCGTGACTGGCGGTCCGTACATTGAGATCCTGCCTGCGAATCCGGCATTTATCTGCGTGCCGTATTACGACCCTCTCGTCGTTTTTGCTCCGCCGCGCGCGGGATTCGTGGTGGGAGCGGCTATCAGCTTTCGCTTCGGTGTGACGATCGGCGCGGCGTTTCGTCCTTGGGGATGGGGCGCGTGCCGGTTCGATTGGGGCAATCACGTCGTGATGATCAACAACGCGCCGTGGAGACGCGTCTGGATCAACCGAGGCGCTTACGTGCATCCGTATCGCCTCGAGCATTGGGATGCAGCTCGACGCACGGAGTCGCACAAGCTGATAGAACGCAGCGCGCGCGAACGCGAGGAGGCACGCCTAGGCCATCGGCGAGTGGAGGAGCATCGTCACCCCTAGAGAGCAACTGCCAGGCTGGGAGATGGTGATCAGCTTTCAATTCGCGGCGGCGAGGGCTTCGCTTTTGCGCGATGTCTCCCACAGCTCGATGTAGGGGCGCAAGTCGAGCATCATTTTCTCGAACTGAATCAAATCGAGGGACTGGGCGCCGTCGCTGATCGCTTTTTCTGGCGCGGGATGCACTTCCACGATTAGGCCGTCGGCGCCGATGGCTACGCCGGCGCGCGCTACCGCGGGCACCAGGCTGCGCTTTCCGGTGGCGTGGCTGGGATCCAGAATAATCGGCAGGTGCGTCAGTTCGTTCAGCGCGGGGATGGCCGCGATGTCGCAGGTATTTCGCGTGGCGGTTTCGAATGTGCGGATTCCGCGCTCGCACAAGATCACGTCGGGATTTCCGTGTGCGACCACGTATTCCGCGGACATCAGCAATTCTTTCATCGTGCTGCTCATTCCGCGCTTCAGCAAGACCGGGCGCCCGCATTTTCCCAGCGCTTTCAGCAAAACGAAATTTTGCATGTTGCGCGCGCCCACCTGCATCACGTCGGCGTGTTCCGCGATCAAATCGACGTCGCGATCGCTCATTACTTCCGTAATGATGGCGAGCCCGGTGGCTCTTTTCGCTTTCTGCAAAAGTTTCAGGCCTTCCACTTCCATGCCTTGAAAATCGTACGGAGAAGTGCGCGGCTTAAACGCGCCGCCGCGCAACATTTTCGCGCCTGCTTTCGCGACTCCTTCCGCGGCTTGCATGATTTGTTTTTCCGATTCCACCGAGCACGGGCCGGCCATGACAATAAATTCGTCGCCGCCGATTGCGAGACCGTTGACGCGAATCTGCGTACGCCCGGCGCGAAATTCCTTGCTCACGAATTTGTATGGCGCGGAAATGCGCACCACTTTTTCCACCTGTGGCATGGCTTCCACGGATTCCAGGCACGCAGTCACATCGCCCACTCCCACAACTCCGATCACTACGCGCTCCTCACCCTCGATGGAATGTACTTTGTATCCGAAATGCTCGACTTGCTTGCGAACTTCATCGATCTCCTGGCGTGTGGCGTGCAGCTTCATCGAGATGATCATGGCTGTCCTCTGTGTCGTTCTGTTTTCTCGCTGCGAAAAGTTGTCGCGCAACTTCTTGCCGCCGCAAAAAACTTCCGCGAAATCAGCGCGAAAATTATTTTACGGACAAATAAAAAACCCACTCGCTTGCGAGTGGGTCGGAATTTTCTCTTTACCGCTTTGCTTACAAATTCGCCCCTCGCCCCCTATTTACGTGGAACCCAAAATCGAAACCAATACGAATAGGCGTTGCGAATCATGGCCGATAGTGTATTTTGTCTTTTTCGCGGATTCAACGATTATTTTTCAATTCCTTCCCCCTGGGCTGAGAACAGCAGCACCGTAATCCGGAACCGGGCAATCCCTGCGGCGCGCTCTTTTGGCTGGCACGCGCCGACGGCGGCCTCCCGGTACTTATTGTCACGAATTTGTCGCTCCAGTGGTTGTGGCAATTCGCTGATGTCCGACGCCTCGTAGCTCAGAATGAGCATCGCCCGGCGCCCGGTAGGAGCCAGGTCGTCAGAGCACAACTTGCGAGCGTTTTCCCTCTCGCTGCTGACGCGAAGCCCCTTAGCGGCGAGCAGCGCCGCAAATTTTCCTCTTGCGCCTCAATATTCATATTCGCGATCGCCGTCGAAAAATCTTCGACCGCGTACAGCCCGCCATTTTCCCCAATGACTCCAATGCCCAGCGCCGTGAAGTGCACGTCCAAAATGTTGGCGCGGTGACCGGGAGAATGCATCCACCCGGTATGAATTGATTGGGCGTGCGGGCCAACTGCGATGTTCTCACCGATTTTCGAGAAACGCGCACCGGCCTGAGCGGCGCGCTGACTTAGGGAAGGCTCGCCGGGAAGTTGGTGAGAGAGGTCATCTTGTTTGGCCATCAGCAGCGCGTGATGGCGCGCGGCTTCGGCCAGCGCGCTGTTCCACTTCAAGGGCGGCAATTGCTGTGCGGCGCGCTCGCGGTTGGCGGAGTCGAAGAAAAACTGTTCCTCCGCGGAGGGCTTCTGCGCAAACAGGGAGCAAGGGAACACGAAAAACAAAATCGTCAGAGTTGCGCGAGGCAGTAAATTGTTTAATTTTGGAGGCAGCGCCGCTAGCTTGGTAGCCCGCCTCAAGCAGGAGGGAGCACTCATCTTGCGCCGAAGTTAGCCGCGCACGCGGACGGCGCTGAAGCTCAGGATGACGTGGCCGCCGGAGGTGGGGCGGCCGAAACTCATCATGGGACGGAAGCGGGAGAACAGGAGCATCTGATCGAGCTGATGGCGGAGATCAACGCTCCTGGGACCGGAAAGAATTTGATAAGCGACCATTTGGCCGTGCTGATCCACGGTGACATCAATGAGCAAGCCGTGCGGAAGAGAAAGCTCGAGGTCATGCTGCTCGGGAGCCCAGGAGGACGGGTAATCGGAAAGGGTGATCAATTCCGCGGGGCGGAGGATATTGAGGGGCACGTCATTGGGAACGGCGCGCACGGTGATTCCCGGGACGATGAGTTGCAGGACGATGACGAAAACGAGAATGGCGGAGAAAAATCCGCCAGTGGCCGGCACGGTGAGCGGACGGAAAACATTATCCAGCAGAAGTTCCGCGCGGTCGCGGATTCTCTGCATGCGTCCGGGAAGGTCCTGGGTCGGAAGGGACTGCGCGGCGGCGACGCGAATGCGCACAGCCAAATCCGCGGGCGGCAAATTCCTGGGCACGCGCGAGAGTAGCATCGAAAGTTTGCGATAACGCTGCAATTCCTCGCGGCAAGAATCGCACCCTACGAGATGTTCACGAATTTGAACGCGCTCTTGCACAAAAGCGGCGCCGGTCACCGCGTCGTCCATATAGCCAGCCAGCTTGTTGCGTACCGTGTTGCACTTCATGGGAGTTCCCCAGTTGCCGCTTGCTGCTGCATGATCCCCGAACCTGCGCAATTTGCGCGGCCGGCCCGATGTTCCTGGGACGTTTCCGCGCGCGCAGGTGTTTCGCGCTGGCCAAGCCAAGGTTCCAAAAGTTCCTTCAGCGCGCGGCGCCCGCGTAGGATGCGGGACTTTACCGTGCCGACGCTGCACTCGAGGACCTCAGCTATTTCCTCGTAGGTCAAGCCTTCCAAATCGCGGAGAATTACGGCGCCGCGAAACACTTCCGGAATTTCCTGAAGCGCCTGTTGCACGGCCTGTTGAATTTCGTGGGCAGCAAGCTGATCGAAAGGCGTGGCGCCCGAGTCCTCGATTACAATCGCGCTGCGCCCCTCTTCGGCTTCCGCGTCGATGGAAATATTCTTGTACAGGTGGCGCTTGAACCAGCGCTTATGATTCAGCGCTTCGCGAAGGGCGATGCGGTAGAGCCACGTTTTCAGGGAGCTGCCCTGGCGAAAACCTCTGATTCCGCGAAACGCTTTCAGGAAAACTTCCTGCGTACCATCCGCGGCGTCCGAGGTGTCTCCGAGCATGCTCAAGATCAAATTGTAGACCGGTCCGTGATAGTGGGTGACCAGCCAGTCAAATGCGGTCTCGGAACCGGCTTGCAGCTCGGTCACCAGTTCCGATTCATCGCGGCCCCAAGAGAGGGCGCTGGCCCAGTCGGACACGGACGGCCTTCCCGGCTCGCCCCATCGCGGCGCTCGCGAAGCCTGCAAGGGCTTGCGAGTGAGCTCGGAGGGTGCTAGCGAGCCATCGCGGCTGAATTCTCTACCTAAACCCGACTTCGGCATTTGGTGCTGCCTGCTGCCTCTGCCACCCGGTGTCGAGCTCTATAGTTTTAGACACCGGGGAGGGCGGTTGTGTTTCCGTCCTGGTGCCCATATTACACCCCCTTGGGGTGGGTGCAATGGCCCTGAGGTCGTGGTGCCTGGCGCGGGGGCCGGGGAGCTCGCCCCTTGCGGGGCGGGCCGGGCTGAAACCCGTCCCGTACATTAGCTCGCCGCTTACGTTTCGGTCCGCAGATTTCTTAGGTGTTGCTTTGGCATAGCTAAAAAGCGGCGGCCCTTCGAGGCGCGGGATAAATTAGGACCGCCGCACTCCAAAAAAGATGCGGGGCTGCGCGGGCAGCGGCGTACAGAAATGGCTGTGCCCCTTTTTGGCATGCGGGGACGGGACTGTACTTTTTAGGACAGTACGAAATTGAGTCTGTACACCGACGTAAGAGCATGAGAATTTCTTTGTCCCCCTCTTTGTACGGTCTTTGCGCCCTCCCCTAACCACCCGATCAGCGCAGCAAGGAAGCAGCCATGAATCGTTATCGAAGTGATCGCCGATTGTCCGGACGGTACAAGGTGAAAACGCCGCTACGCGTGCGGCTTTGGAAATCGTTGGTACCCGAGTGCCCGGCGGAGTCCGTGAATCTTTCGCAGCGCGGAATTTACTTTGCGACAAATTCGGTGCTGCGCAAAGGGGAGACGGTGGAAGTGCTTTTCAACATGCCGCAGGAGATTGTCGGGGAACCGACAAGCGAGTGGCGATGCACGGGTCACGTGGTACGAGTGGAAGAGATCAAAACCCCGGTCGGGAAGCTGGGAGTAGGGGTGCAGTTTGATTGCTACGAAGTGTCGAGGTCGGCGCCCGTGGATGTGGCGATAGGGGCGGAAATGCCGGTGCGAATGCTAAGCGACGTAGCGCCTAACGGAGACCGAATCCAACATGGAAAACCGAGCGATTATTGTCGACGAAGCGGCCACATGCGAACTGATCGAGAAGGTGCTGACTTCGGCGGGGATAGAATCACTGACGGTGACGAAGAGCGATCGGTGTCCTGCGATTCGATCCCGATGCCCGCATCTACCGCGCCAACACCCGCCCGTCCGGAAAATCCATGTGGTAGTCCAGGAACGCCACCGCGAACCTTCCGTGTCGCAGGATTTCCGGCGCCTCGTCGCTCTTCGTCACCGTCAGTGATTCTATCCCCGCCGAAGTCAGCACCTTCTCGATCAGTTCGCATGTGGCCGCTTCGTCGACAATAATCGCTCGGTTTTCCATGTTGGATTCGGTCTCCGTTAGGC
>CATPAM010000102.1 GCA_955651735.1 Candidatus Acidiferrales bacterium
ACGCGAGAGGCCATTGCGGGTGGTGCAACGATCCCGCCTAAAACCTTTGTGAAACATGCTCTACGAAATCCGGCCTACATCTTCAACGAAATGCCACCCTGTGTGCGTTTCGCTGTTTACGCGCACTGACAAAGCGCCATGGGGCAAGACATACGCACGGTCAGTGAAAGCCAGCGGCCTAACCGGCGCACAGCGATGGCTAAAGTGCATTCTTGAAATATTCGGGAATAGTCGCAGCTACATCGAATTGATCAGGTTAACGAATAACGCGCTGTCCGTGGATTGACCGCATTCGACTCGAGCCACCTAGCGAAATTCGACCATCTAATGTTTCTTGCTTTACCTACTGAATAAGCCAATGCTACCGTGTCTCATGCACTCCGCTCCCACCCTCGTCTGCCCCGCAGCAAGCGCCGCTGGCTCCCCCATGCCGTCTTGCGAACCTTCGCATTCCTGCGGAGCCGGTCGGAATAGATATATCGCCTCCAGTCCTGCGTATTCTCAGCGTAGGGTCAATGTCACGAGGGACCACGCAATCGCAACTCCTTTGTTTCCTGTCATAGCCCTGCAACCCTTGTGTTTTCATGCGATTGCGCACTCTTTTCCGCAACGGCGCTCCGCTATCCGCCGGGCATTCGATAACTTGCGCACTCTTTCGATCGTCCCTAGGGGCTGGTACCCCTCTCTCTTGCAGGGACCGGGACCACTCGTTTTTGCAGCGCCTTTGTTTTCATACTCTTACGAATTGCTCTTCCCGCAACTCCCTCGCTTTCACAACCATCCTCATTGCCCGGGGGGGGGACCCAACTCTAGGCGCTCGGACCCCCACGGCTTCCAACGTCCAATTCGTCCGATCCGCAACGTGGACGCGGCGCGCACATCCAACTATCATTGCTGCAAGGTCAAGGTTCCAGGTCCATGGATGAAGCCACAAAACTAGCGCCATTCCCGCTCGTGGGCGACGCCGACCCCGTTCCCGCCAGTCTGTTCGCTTCCTATCCCGAACAGGCCAATACACTTTCGCTCCTCTATGAAGTCAGCCGCGAAATCACTTCCATTCTCGACCGCGAAGAACTCCTGCGCCGCGTCGCGCAGCGCGTCAAGAAACTCGTCAACTATCACGTTTTCAGCGTCATGCTGTGGAATGAAAAGACGCAGCACCTCGAGAGCGCCTTCGTCATGCGCTATGGCGACGCCATTCCCGCGCGCATGCGCGTCCCTCTCCATCAAGGGCTTACCGGCGCCGCCGCCTCCGCACGCCGCTCCGTGCGCGTCACCGACACTCTCGCGGATCCTCGCTTCCTCGGCTGTGAAGTCGAAATCGGAGTCGCCGTTCGTTCGGAACTCGTCGTTCCGCTTTTGATGCAGGATCGTCTGATCGGTGTCCTGGACTTGGAAAGCGCCGACACGCATGCGTTTACCGCCGAACACGAGCGCATGCTGGCCACGCTCGCTTCCTACATAGCGATTGCACTCGAAAACGCCCGCCTCTATGAAGAGGCCCGCCAAACCGAGCGCCGCCTCCACGAGGATCTTTCCACCGCGCGCGAAATTCAGCGCCAGCTCCTTCCCAGCGGAGCTCGCGAAGTTCCCGGCCTCGATCTAGCCGCCGGGTACTGTTCGGCGCGCGAATTGGGTGGGGACTTCTACGATTTTCTTCCCTACGGCAAGGGCCGCCTCGCGGTCGCGCTCGGCGATGTCTCCGGCAAAGGCACCGCCGCCGCACTCTTTGGTTCGCTCGCCATCGGCACCATGCGTGAGCACATCGTCGAGCATCCCTGCCCGCCGCCGGAAATGCTCGCACTGCTAAATCGACGCCTGCATGGCGCACGGCTCGACGCGCGCTTCATCGCCATGGCATTCGCGGTGTACGACGCAGGCAAACGCCGCCTCACGCTTGCAAATGCCGGTGCCCCCTATCCGATATTGCTGCGCGGCGGAAAAGTGCAGCAAATTCGCGCTTCCGGCGTACCTCTCGGTCTGTTTTCGGACACCGAATATGACGAAGTCACTGTCGACCTTCGCCCGGGCGATATCGTGCTGTTTGCATCGGATGGCATCCTCGAATCCGAAAACTCCGAGGAGCAGGAATTCGGCATCGCGCGGCTCAGCGCCCTTCTGGAGAGCGTCTCGCCGCAGCAGTCTGCCAGCGAAATCTGCGACCTCGTACTGAACGCCACAGACGCCTACGCCGGCGGCGGCTTCACTCCTTCGGACGACCGCACCCTGCTGGTGCTCCGCTTGACCGATCACTCTTCGACCGATTTCTCGAAGATGCCCATCATCTACTGACGTGAGAAACGTTTTTGCGGAATTATTGTGCGGGCGAGGAGCTGATGCTGACTTGCAGGAGCGCAGGATTTTTCAGCAGCGCCAGCCATTTTTCGCGCACCGCGGCGAATTCAGGAAGGTTTTTCTTGCCGACCGGATCCGAAGGCGGCAGTCCCAGCTTCTCGAAATTTTTGTATTGCCCGCGCTGCAAAATGCGGAAATCCAGATGCGGCCCGGTGGAAAGTCCCGTGCTGCCCACCAGACCGATGGTCTTGCCGATTTCTACGCGCTCCCCGTTGCGCACGTACATGCGCGACAAATGCAGGTACATCGTTTCGTATCCGTTGGGATGCGCGATCTGCACCATGTTTCCCTCCCCGCCTTTGCGCCCGGCAAAAACCACGTGGCCCGTGCCGATGCTTTGCACCGGAGTGCCTACCGGTGCGCCATAATCGGTGCCCAGGTGCGCGCGCACCGTTTTCAGGATCGGATGAAAACGCGCGCGGCTGAAATGCGAAGTCACTGGTGCGGAAAATTTTAGCGGGGAGCGCAAGAAAACTTTTTGCAGCGATTTGCCGTCCGCGTTGTAGTAAGCGGGCCGCCCCGTTTCATCGTGAAAGAGCAGTGCCTCGTATTTTTTGCCGCCGTTGTCGTATTCGGCCGCAAAGATTTTTCCGTACCCGGCAAACTGCCCCCTGGAATATTTCTTTTTTTCCAGCACCACGCGAAACGTATCGCCCTTGCGCGGGTCGGTATAAAAATCCAGATCGTATCCAAAAATCTGCGCGAGGTGCATCGCGAGTTCGGCTGATTCTCCGGTTTGTTCCACGGCGTTGAAAAGCGAATCGTCGATTTGTCCCGTCACCACCGTGACTTCCAGCCGCGACGGAATTTCCCGCACTTCCGCGCTGAATCCACTTTGCGCCGGAGTAATTTTAAGCATGCGATCGGCGTCAATTTTGTAATCGATTTCGCGCAACTCCCCATCCACGCTGCGGTTCACCGTAATGGTATTTCCCGCGCGCACCTGCCGCAAATTGAAGGCGCGCTGCGCGGCGTCAGAGGCGCTCGCGGCGTCTTCCGCGCTGAGGCCGAATTTTTGCAGCGCGGCTGCAAAATGCTGGCCTGCGGGAACCTGCTTTTCCGTGGGGAGTACGGTTTGCGCGCGAATGTGCGCGGCTTCTTCGCGGGCGAGCTGCGTTTGCCGCTGCATTTCCGTCACCGCGTCGAGGCGAAGGCGGAAAATATAGGCGAGCGTACCGCACGCGGCGGCGATCAGAATCAGAAATAAAGAGAGAGAGCGGCGCGTCAAATATTCCTCACTGTCAGTTCGAATCCCCCCGGTTGGTTCGAATCAGCTTGGCAGCTTACCGCAGGAATGGCGCTCCTGTCCCACGCCGCGGCAAGAAAACAACGGATTTGAGGCTAGCACAGCCTAAAGGCCGTGCTGCTGAGCGGTACTACTTGCCGGAGGTAAGCAGGTTGAGATCGGGTTGGCGGAGGCCAGTCTGGTCTCGGGTGGCGAAATAATTTTGTTCGCGGAGGCGGCGATAAATGCGACCGGCGACGAGGGCAGCGGTGGGGCCGATGACTTGGCGGGAGCTGCCGCGGAGAAGAACAGCCAGCGCTATTTTCGGATGCGCTTCGTCGGCGTAGGTGACGAACCAGCCCACGCGCGAAGTGGGATCGTTGCAGGTTCCGGTCTTGCCCAGGGGCATTTCGTCTCCGCCGCTATCGAAGCTGCGCTTGCCGGTGCCGTAGAGAACGGCGGCGAGCATGCCCTCGCGAATTTCCGGCAGGACCTCTGCGATATTCAAATCGCGCTTCACACGCGGCGCGAAATTCTGGATTTCGTCCGCGGTGCGCGGATATTGCAGATAGTAGAGTGTGCCGCCGTTGGCGAAAGCAGCGGCAAGCGAAACCAACTGCAGCGGCGTCATGTGGATGCCTTCTCCGAAGCTGGACATGCGCGCGATGCCGCCATGCGCGGGCGGCTGCATGGGGAAGGAACCCGGGTGCTCTTCGGGAAGATTGTAGCCGGCAAGCTCGCCGAGACCGAGAAGGCGCGCGTAACGGGAAATGGTGTCGAAGCCCATGCGGCGGCCGAGCTGCTCGAAAAAGACGTTGTTGGAGTGGGCCATGGCTTCGGTCAAATTCATGTACTTGCGGCGGCCGACTTTGAGCATGGTGTCGCGAGTGATGACATTTTCTTCCAGAGCGGCGAGCGCGACAGTGGGCTTGATCGTGGAGCAGGGAATGTAGCCGTCACCGAAAGCGATTTTTTGATTGACGATGGTGAGGATGCGGCCGGTGTTGGGATCGACGGCGACGACGGCGCCGTTGTAGCGGCCAAGGCCATCGACAGCAGCGGCGCGCACGACGGGATCATCAAAGGTGCCGATATCCGCGAGAGTGGAATCAGCGAACGTCGGGACGCCGCGAAAACGCGAGATGTGATGCAGCGAAGCCCTGCGCGCGGCGGGCGCGGCCGGCATCAGCACGGCCACCGTTACAGCGAGAAGTGCGGCTAGATATACACGTCCCAGGTGCTTCACCGTTTGCTCCAAACTTTTTTGCTCGACTCGGATTCGTTTTGTGAAGGGCTGTTTGTATCCCAGGCGGCTCGCCCGGTCAACCTTCATTTCCGCGAATCGTTCCCGCTAGACAAACCGTGTCTGCGACAAGCGGTCGATTACTGCCCAGCTTTGCTGCACCCCATCGGCCAAAAGGGCGGATGCACATTTGACGCGACTTAGCTCCTAAAGGTTTTGCTGCACTGTGCCTGAGAGAAACACGTGCATCTCAGGATGAAACAGATTGTAGGGTTTTGGGGAGGGCCGAGCAATAGCCAAAGAGCTCCAGTACGAAGCTATGTGCTTTATTTTGAACGGCTGGCCGGGTGGACAGAGAAGGGACAGGCGCGGGGGCTGGGCCTGTCCGGGGGAACGGTTCGATGGGTGGACAAAGGGGGTGTCGCGAGATGAAAACAAGGGCTGTGCCAGATCACGGCGAGACTAGGAGCTAAACACAGGGCCAATAGCACACAGTTTATTGAGACACAGCGAGTCGGGCGGCGATGACGGGCCGCGTATTTCGCGGCTCTGGCGCGGTTGCCGCAGAGCTCGTTTGGACCGCAATTCGGAAGATTGTGGTTGTGGTATGGAATTTCTTTCCATCAAGAACCTGCGGAACGCGAAGGGCAAAGAGGAAATCGCACGTCGGCTGGAGAACGTGGGGCCAGACAGCAAGCGCGTGTGGGGAAAAATGTCCGCCCCGGCCGGAGGGATGTATCCGAGCAAGGTGTTGAGGTGGATTGCCCTGTGGGCCCCGCTACAGTGGCCGCACGGATTCAAGACCATGCCGGAACTGGACCAGGAGGCGGGCGCGGGCACCTCGCCGCTGGAATTTGCGCGGGATCAGCGCGAGCTGCAGAACTTGCTGGAACGCTTCACCAGCACGCCGCGCGATTTTAGCTGGGGGCAGCATCCGCATTTTGGAGCGATGAGCGAGAGCGAGTGAATGCGGTTGGCGTACCATCATGCGCATCACCATTTGCGGAGGTTCGGGACCTGAAACTTTTCCTGCATTTTTTCTCTTGACACAATCCATCGGTAAGCGGTAGCTTACCGTTCGTGCAGACTTACGTACAAGCGGGGCTGGAGGCGCTAGGGGATCCGACGCGCTTTGCCATTTTGCAAAGCCTGGCGCGGCGGCCGCTGGCGGTGAGCGAGCTGGCGGAGACGCTGCCGGTGAGCCGCCCGGCGGTTTCGCAACACCTGCGGGTGCTGAAGGATGCGCGGCTGGTGAGCGACCGCAAGGCCGGCACGAAAAGGATTTACGAAGTGAATCCCGAGGGGATCGCGCTGCTTCGCGAGCATTTCGACAAGTTGTGGGAGCAAGCTTTGGGCGCGTTCCAGATAGCCGCAGAAAAAAACAAGGAGAGACAACATGGCCGAATCCGTGGCAGCAAAAGCAGACATCGTCCGAAAAACGCTAAACACGAACGTGCCAATCGAGCGCGCGTTTGAGGTGTTCACGGGGAAGATGGCGGCGTGGTGGCCGGCGACGCACCATATCGCCAAGCAGGCGTTCGCGGAGATCGTGGTGGAGCAACGCAGCGGCGGGCGATGGTTCGAACGCGCCGCGGACGGAAGCGAGTGCGAGTGGGGGCGCGTGCTGGCTTGGGAGCCGCCGCACCGCGTGGTGTTTTCGTGGCATTTGCAAGCGGACTGGAAGTATGACCCGAATCCGGAGAAGGCCAGCGAAGTGGAAATTCGATTTTTCGCGGAGGGCGCGGGGAAGACGCGCGTGGAGTTGCAGCATCGCGCTCTGGAGCGCCACGGCGCGGGTTGGGAGCAAATTCGCACCGGCGTGGATTCGCCTGGGGGGTGGAGCGCGATTCTGGAGCAGTTTGCGAAGGCGGTGGTTACACAGCAAGGTTAGTCGAGAATCGCGGGATATTATTTTACTCAACGAGGAGATGCCTATGTTGAAAAACGGAAAATCAATCAAGACGGTGCTATTTGCTTTCGTGTTGCTACTCGGGGGCGCGGCCATTGCGCAAACGCCGAGGGAGTTTCCGCAAGGCGTGAACATTCCGAAAAACATGAAGCCGTATTTCTTGTGCCTGTTGGAAACGGGGGAGAAGTGGACCCCCGTGCAGTTTGCGGACCCAGCGATGCAGGAGCATCTGGCGTACATTCGCGAGCAGGTGGAGGCGGGGAAGTACGTGGTGGTAGGGCCAGCGCTCGATCAAGGACGAATTGGCGGGATGGCAATCATCAACGCTGCGTCGATGGAAGAGGCGCAGAAGATTGTGAACGCCGACAAGATGGTACAAAGCGGCCATCTAACGGCGGAGATTCATCCGGTGATGCTGGCGGACCTCTCGGCGCTGCACATTGAGTATCCGGCTAAGGCAGGGAAGTAAGAAACGGCACCGCCGCACTCCAAAATCAGCGGGTTAGCGGTTCCGCGGATTCCGCGCGCTCCGGCGCGTCGATGCGAATCTCCGTAAGATCGGAGAGCAAGCTAGCCGCCCAGCGGTAGACATTGTGTTCCCGCACGGAATCTCGCATGCGCTGCATGCGGGCGGCTTGCTCTTCGACAGGCATGTTCAGCGCGCGATGGATGGCGCCGGCCAGTTGCTGGACGTCGTAAGGATTGACGAGCAGGGAGTCGGTAAGCTCCAGAGCCGCGCCCGCGAACGTGCTGAGGATCAGGACGCCGCGATTATCCCCGCGAGAAGCGACAAACTCCTTGGCGACGAGATTCATTCCGTCATGCAGCGAAGTGACCATGCACAACGAGGCGGCATGATAGAAGCGGGCGATTTCCTCGTGCGAATGGTGGCGCTTGAGGAAGACGATGGGCTTCCAGTGGCCGGCCTGAAAGCGCGCGTTGATGCGCTCGGTTTCGGAGGCGACCTGGTCTAGCAGGGTCTGATAGCGCTCGATTTTCGTCCGACTGGGGGCGCCGAGCTGAACGAAGGTGAAGCGGCGCTGGTAAGAAGGGTAAAGCTCAAAGAAGAGCTCGATGCCGCGGAAGCGCTCGAGAATGCCTTTGGTGTAGTCCACGCGATCGACGCCAACTCCCAGAACCGTGGCGCTAATACCGAGTTCATTGCACAGCGCCGCGCTTTCCTCGGCCATGGTGCGCGCGGGCTGACCGTTTTCCTGAAGTGCCACGCTGATGGGAAAAGGCCGCACGCGAGTAACGTGTCCCTGGCGATTCACTGAAAAACGATCCCATTCGGTGAGCGCCTCCACCGCGCGGTCGACGGTGGAAAGAAAATTGTTGCAATGAGACTGGATGTGAAAGCCCACAAGGTCGGCGCCGAGCAGGCCGTCGATCAGTTCGCGCCCCCAGGGGCAGATGCCGAAGACCTCGGGATTGGGCCAGGGGGTGTGCCAGAAGATGGCGACGCGGGCGTCGGGCCTGGCTTCCTTGATCATGCGGGGAAGCAGAGCGAAATGATAATCCTGCACCAGGACAATAGGTGACTCGGTGGATTCCATCTCCTCGATGGCGGCGTCGGCGAAGCGGCGATTGACTTCCTGATAGGCGACCCAATCCTCAGGGCGAAAAATGGGACGAGTGTGCGCGATGTGGCAGAGCGGCCAGATGCCTTCATTGGCGAAGCCTTCGTAGTAGCCCTTCTCTTCTTCGGCGCTGAGCCAGACGCGGCGCAGCGTGTACTTGGGATGGTCGGGGGGCACACGAAGATGGTCTTTGGCGTCAACGGTTTCGCGGTCGGCGCTGCCCGCGCCGTGGGCGATCCAGGTGCCTTCGGTGGCGAGGAGCACGGGCTCGAGAGCGGTGACCAGGCCGCTGGCAGGAACAATCACCTGGACATTTCCATTGTTGCCGATGCCGCGGACGTGCATATACGGCTCGCGATTGGCGATGACGAAGAGCGGCTTGTTTTGCAATTTGCTGCTCAAGCTCACACGGAGGCGCTCGGCGGTCCATAAGGAATCGTTGGTGTCGCGAAGGCGCGCTTCTTCCTCGGCGGTGGCGCGCGCGGCGTTGAGGTCGCGTGCGAGATGCGTGACTTCGTGATGCAGTTGGTCGAAGACCTCGCCCTGCGGGAGGGAGGGAGGAGCGTGCGATTGGCCGGTGCGCAAGGTGCGGAGCCACTTGGCGGTGCGCGCGAGCGGGCCGGTGAGCGTCCAACGAACAAGAATTAGCGCGAGCAGGGTGACGAGCAGCGTTTGCACCAGAGCATTGACCAGGGAATCGCGCAAGGTATGAGCAACCTGCTGGTCGATGTAGGTGGCGTCGTGAACCAGGGCGAGCGTGCCGACTACTTGGTCGTTGCTGTGAAGAGGCAAGGCGTAAACGTGGACAGGCGTGTTGTTCACGCTGAGGAACTCGCCGAAGCCGGTATCGCGTTCGGCGGCAAGCGCCGCGGCGGCGGGACGGATCTGGAACAGAGAAGCAAGGCCGGACGTTACGGCGAGGGCCACGCCATTGGCGTTGTAGACGGCGACGCATTTCAAATGCTCGCGCTGGCCGAAGCGATCCACGAGCCGTTGCAGGCTTTTGTCCGGCAAGGGCCTGTCAAATTGCGGCTCGACATTTTCCTGCAAGCTTTCCCCAAGGATTTCGTCGCGGCGGGAGAGATCATTGCGAAGGACGCGGCGCTCGGTGCGAACCTGGTAGCCGGCGAAAAGCAGGGACACGACAACGACGCTGACAATAAGCGGCGAGATAAGTTTCAGGGTCGTGCGCATGAATACTTCCCCCTGGGCAAGAGCGAAGATTCCGTTTTTGGATTCACAAGGGCCACGCGAATCCGCAGGGCCAAAGAAAGCGCGTCCATTTATTGCGACGAGTCCGACGGCTGCACGGCTACGTGAGTAGCAATGTTGGTTCCGTCGTTGGTTCGATAATCGACCGTGGCGTGCGCGCCAACTTTAAGTCTTCCCTCGACTGTGGTCATGTCGTCGATCAGGAACTGGAAGGTGACCAGGTCCTGGTTCTTCTTTACGTCAACCGAAAAGGAAGCGTCTCCGATGGCTGAAATTTTGCCGGAAACGGAGCCGCGCTCGGTGGCTTCTTTGAACAGGCGGCTATGCGGCTGGCTAGCGCGTCGGACGAAACCGCGACGCTTAAGCATGCCACAAATAGGGTTCCAATGACCAGGGCAAGCTGTACTAGAACTATGAAAGATTTCCACTGGCTAACGCTGTGCGAGCAGAAAGCGGCGGAGGACGGGAAAAGCGTCTGGCCGTTAGGCTGAGGAGGGTAAGCGGCGACTATGCGCTTGGCGAATGCGTCGATAAATTTGGCGGATTCTTTTTCGGGAAGAGCAGAGAGAAAAGAACGCCGCGCCGTGCCGGGCATGAAGTTAACGACGGGGTCTTTGCCGTCCAGTACCTGGAGGTAGACGGTTTCCCACCGATCGATATTGCTAGCGTGCCTTGAGAGCCAGCGCCAGTACGTTTCCGGAGGAGGAATGGGCGCAAGGAGGATAGGCTCCAACTTGACGCGCCACTGGCTTTGCATGACGAGCTCTTTCAGGCCGAGGTGCGAAGGCGACCACATGAGCGCGGGAAACTCGCAGCGAGCTTCCGCGAGCATTTCGGGAGAGGAATCGATGCCGGTGACTTCGGAATTGGAGAGAGTATCGGCTAGGATGCGGGTCAGGTGGCCGGTGCCGCAGCCGAGGTCATAGATTGAGGAGTATCCGGATTTCGGGCTGCGGGCCATGAGACCGAGGCCCGCACGAAAGCGGATGTCAGGTTAGCGGAGCTAAGTTAGCGGCTCCCAGGTAGTCACCGCGGTAAGAAGAAATCATACCACCGCAACTCGGGAAGCCGCGGATGGACAAGATTAAGCCAGGAAGCCCTGGGTGCGATAGAGCTGCACCATATCGAGGCGGTCTTCGGCGCCGATTTTGTGCTTCATGCGATACAAGTGATTCTTGATGGTCTGCTCGGACAGGGAGAAGTGATTGGCGATTTCCTTATTGCTCAGTCCCTGTGCAATCAAAGGAATAAGCTGGAGTTCGCGGCGGCTGAGACCTAAACGGCGGCGGCCGCTGGCGCACGGAAGGCTCGCGGTATCGGATTCGAAATAACGGAACAGTGCGGCGCAAAGCGCGCCGGGACAAACCGCTTCCCCAGCGTGTACGGCCTGCACACCTTGCAGAACCTCTCCGGCGGAAGCATCACGCAGCAAGTAACCGCTGATGCCTGCGTGCACACATTGCAGGAATTCGCGCTCGTCCTTGGCCATGCCAATCAGCAGGATGCGGACGCCAGGTGCCGCAGTGCGGACCTGTTGAATGGCCGACAAGTCTTCCTGAAGGCTTCCCCGGGAGGTGAGGAGAAGGAGGTCCGGGCGTGCGTCCAGGAGCGCGTCCGTGTGGAATGGCGCGGCGGAGTCGGTGGCAATCACTTCAACGCAACCGCCCTTGATTAGAACGCGGGCCAAAGCTTCACGCAGCAAGCGGTTGTCCGCAGCCACAAAGACACGGATATTCTCGGCTGGAGTCTTGCGAGCGTCGGCACGCGCGGGTTTTGAGGCACGCCGACGGGTATCTGGCGCAGAGTCGTTCGAACGGGCGGTTTCCTTGACCATGGTGTCCGTCATTGAAGCGCCGCCTCTCCTTCTGCTGTGCTTTCGCCCCGCAGGGAACCTAAAGACATTGTCAATTTATAACGTTGCAAGGCAATTGCCAAGCCCTTGCGGTTAAGAGGGCGATGGCGGGTGGACAGGGTGCGGAAGATCCGGTCGAAAAGGAAAAAGCCGATGCCAAAAATGGTATCCATGTGTCCCGTGCCGTCAACGCTGTGATGATGAATATCGTGAAGGCGCCTGGCACGCCGGAACCAGTGATTGATCAGCGGCATACGAGCCATCCAGAAATCGCGGAGGTGCATGGCATCGTGGAGAAAGCTGAAGGTGAAGAACGGCCAGACAACGAGGTTGCCTAGCACAATCACCTGATATTGGGGCCGTACGTGAAACAGGAACATAATGCCCCAACAGAAAGCCAGAACGACAGCCGACGGAACGAGCCATTCAAGAC
>CATPAM010000103.1 GCA_955651735.1 Candidatus Acidiferrales bacterium
ACAGAAAGGAAATGCGAATCGTGCGACTCTCGCGGTGGCGCGCAAGCTCGTTGCCTATTTGGTGGCGATCGATCGCAGCCAGAGAGACTTCCTGTTAGTAGAGAAGGAAAACCAAGCGGCAGCGTAAAGCGGCTGCCTGGAAAAATAATCGAGATTCTTCGGTCTGCGGCCTGCCAGGTCTTGCTAGTAGCCGACTGGGCGAAGGAGCGCAAGCTCCGGATGCTCCCTTCGGATTGTTTCAAGACTGGCAGGAGATCACTAACTCAATCTTCTGTGGAGGCCATTCGTGGCTGAGACAGCAAATGGATGTCTGGTTCTGCTGAAAGCAAAAACCACTGCCGAGAGGCACAAAACCGCAAGCGGAAGAACTTGAAAGACTTTTTCACGCGCTCCTCCTGAGCGCGTCAGGAGAGCTTTTGCCCTCTTGACAAAGACTTATCATGGATGTCGGCAACCCTTACCTTACCGGATTATGGAAGGGTTGCCCGTAATCCATCCACTATCGTCAAGGTGATTTAGGGAAGCATATCTTGCACTTCGACTCGCTTTCGTGTTAATGCATAGAAGCACGAGGTATTAGAATGGCTCCCCCCAAATCCGACCTTCCCCAAGGCACGCTGGACCTCTTGATCTTGAAAGTGACTGCCCTTGGTCCGGTGCACGGCTACGCCATCGCGCAACGCCTCGAACAAGTTTCGCGCGGCGTCGTCCAGGTGCCGGAAGGGTCGCTCTACCCGGCATTGCACCGCCTCGAAAACCGTGGCCTTCTGGCTGCCGATTGGAAAGAAACCGAGACCGGGCGCGAGGCGAAATTCTATCGCCTGACGCGAAAAGGCTTGAAGCAGCTCGAAACCGAAACGGCCGACTGGCACCGACTAATCGATGCAATCGGGCTGATCCTTGGGATGGCCGACGGCGGTGCGCGATGAACTGGTGGAAACGACTATCGCGACGAACGCAAATGGAAGCGCAGCTCGAAAAGGAATTGAGCTTTCATCTCGACCAGCACACGTCGCAGTTGATTGGGCGCGGCATACCTCCGGACGAAGCTCGACGACAAGCACGGCTTGCTCTCGGCGGTCCGGAACAGGTCAAGGAGAAGTGCCGCGACGCGCGGGGCACGCGCTGGCTGGAAGATTTGATGCAGGACACTCGCTATGCGCTTCGCACATTCCGCCGAAAGCCCGGATTCACAGTGGTTGCGCTCCTGATACTTTCGCTCGGCATTGGCGCCACCACCGTCATGTTCGCCGTAATCAACAGTGTTTTGCTAAGGCCCCTGTCTTACCCGGAACCGGACAGACTGGTCACTTTGCGCGGATTCACTGAATCCTTCGGCGAGCTCTGGGGCTGTTCCAATCTTGATTTCGGCGACGTCAAGCGCGAGAGCCAAACGCTTGCCTTGGCTGCGTGGACTTATGGCGGGGGCACGATCAGTGAGCCCGGAGAACCTGAGTACGTAAACGGGCGACAGATCTCCGCGGAGTTATTCTCCACGCTCGGTATCTCTCCCTTACAAGGGCGCGCATTTCGGCTGGATGAAGACCGACCGGGCGCGGCAACTGTCGCGATTATCAGCTATGGATTGTGGCAGCGCGACTTTGGCGGCCAACCGAGCACTATCGGCAGGTCTCTCGTTTATGACGGGAAAACCTATACCGTGGTCGGGATTGCGCCCGCGGGCTTCCAGTTGGATGGAGGAGCGGACGTATTCACTCCGCTGG
Organism: Candidatus Acidiferrales bacterium; assembly: GCA_955651735.1. GTDB lineage: Bacteria > Acidobacteriota > Terriglobia > Acidiferrales > UBA7541 > Acidiferrum. The sequence continues at coordinate 1,725 of CATPAM010000103.1, forward strand.
AGCAAAGGCAAAACACTGACCCGCGAATGCAGAATCGCGCCGCACGTTTTCTGCGCGTTATGGCGCGCTTGCGGCCCGGGTTTGGGTTGGCCGAGGCACGGGCTGAGCTCGGACTGATTGCGCGGCATTTGGCTGAAGAATATCCCAAGTCGAATGCGGGCCTCAGCCTGATCCCCTACCCGCTGCAAAAGGAGTTGGTCGGAGATGTCGGCTCGACACTCTGGCTGCTCCTGTGTGCGGTCGGCCTAGTGCTGCTCATCGCCTGCGTGAATATAGCGAGTCTCCTGCTGGCGCGCGCGGTTTCACGCGAGCGGGAGCTTGCCATGCGTGTAGCACTGGGAGCTGGGCGCAGCCGCCTAGCGCGTCAATGCCTTACAGAAAGCGCAATCCTAGGGCTTGGCGGAGGCGTGCTCGGCGTAGTACTCGCATTCGTCAGCATTCACCCATTTGTTGCGTTTTGGCCAGGCAGCTTGCCGCGCGCGGAAGAGGTCCATCTGGACTGGCGCGTACTTGTTTTTGCCGTGGGCGCCTCGCTTTTGAGCGGCCTTTTTTTCGGGCTGGCGCCGGCGCTGCGCGTTCCAATGCGCGGCGTAGAACAGACCCTCCGCTCTGGGGCGCGAAGCATTGCCGGAAGCTCGCGCCACTTGCACAGCGCATTTGTAATCTCTGAGATCGCCCTCGCCGTGGTACTGCTGGTCTCGGCCGGAATGCTTGGGCACACCCTGCTCGCGCTCTCATCTCTTGATCCCGGTTTCAACTTGCACAACGTAATGGCCGCGCACTTCGCGCTTTCTCCCGGTACGCGCGAGAATCCTGAGGAGATCCGGGCGGCCTGGCAGGACGTACTCGATCGTGCTCGGCGCGTCCCGGGCGTTGAATCAGTCGCGCTGGCCGATATTATCCCGATGCGCGTAGGAGAGAACTCGCTGCCCTATTGGACCTCCGCCAACCAGCCTCCGCCGAACCAGGAGCCCATCGCGCTGGCATCGTGCGCAACGCCGGACTACTTGAAAGTCATGGGCATTCCCCTGCACCAGGGCCGCTTCTTCCATGAACACGATCGCATCGGCAGTGAACCGGTGGTCGTGATTGACGACAATCTGGCCCAGCATGCTTTCGGTGGAAAAGATGCAGTTGGCAAGCGCATCTGGATTCCCGCCATGGGCGCCGGCCCGGTTCTGGTGGTGGGCATAGTTGGCCATGTGCGCCACTGGGGCCTGGCCAGCGACGATCAATCGCGAGTGCGCGATCAAATGTACTATCCCCTTGCCCAGGTGCCCGCCCCGTTGTTGCATTTCTTTTCGTCGATCATGTCGATTGCCGTGCGAACGACAATCCCGCCCTTGAATGTCGTCGAGCCGTTGAGGCAGCAATTGCGCGGCGCGGCCGGCGATCAAGCCCTGTATGAAGTCCACACCATGGAACAGCTCGTAAGCGCCTCGCTCGCCCGGCAACGCTTCCTTTTGCTCTTGTTCGGCATATTCGCTGGATTAGCTTTGCTACTGGCGTGCATCGGCATTTACGGCGTGCTGGCCTACTTGACGGGACAGCGCGTGCCGGAAATTGGCGTACGCATGACGCTTGGGGCGACCGCTAGAGATGTCATGCGGCTGGTACTCGGACAAAGCCTTGTAATGATTTTCGTTGGAGTTGGTGTCGGCATACTTGCGGCTTTGGCTGCGGGGCGTATTTTGAATCGCCTGGTAGAGGGAATGCGGCCCGCTGACGTATCGACTTTCACGATAACGATCCCTGTCCTAATCATTGCCGCACTATTCGCGAGTTTTGTACCGGCGCGTCGCGCGAGCCGGGTAGATCCCGTGAGCGCATTGCGCCAACAGTAGCGCAGGTCCCAGTTCTGCCTGGATGGTCGGTAACCCTTACCTAATCGCGTTACGTCAGAGTTGCCCGTCACTCGCGGAGCAACGCATACGACTAGGCTCGCAACGACAGTGCCTTCTACCCGTAGAGGACAAAGTTATCAAATCAGCCAGTCGGAACGAAACTTAGGCCGAGTTGCCGACGTACTTTCTAGAGAGGATTGGACGTCAGATGTATCGGCAAGGAGGATGCTCTATGGAGATTAGGCAGCATCTCAGGTTTGCGGCCCGCCAGCTCCGGCGTAATCCCGGTTTTACGGCGACGGTCATCATCACTCTCGCGCTCTCCATCGGCGCAAACACCGCGATTTTCTCCTTGCTGAATGCGCTCATGCTGAAGAGCCTGCCCTACTCTCATCCCGAACGGATGGGCACGATTTACACGCGGGTCACTGGCTCCCAGCCCTCCGATGAGCGGCACGGCCTAAATGGCGAGCAGTGGGAGCTGCTGCGCGACAATGTCCCCTCACTGATATCGGCTGTTTCAAGTCGAGGAACTTCAGGCGTCAATCTCGGATTGGGATCCCATGGGCAGTATCTCCGCGCGGGACGCATTTCGGCGCACTACCTCGACGTACTATCCCTCCAGCCTATCCTGGGCCGCAACTTCTCAGAGGACGAGGACCGCCCGCACGGGCCCAAGGCCGCCATCCTGAGTTACGGTTTGTGGCGAAATACCTTCAATTCCAATCCCGACATACTCGGCCAATTCATTGTGTTGAAAGGCGAGCCGCACACGGTTATCGGCGTGCTCCCCGATAGCTCAACGGCACCCTTGAACGCCGACCTATATACCGCCCTCCAGCCCAGCCGCGGGGGTGAAGGCAGCGGAACGAACTTTGACTGCATTACCCGCCTGCGCGATGGCGCGACGTGGCAGGAGGCCGACGCCGAAATCAACCGCGCCTGGTCCGTCCGTGCCCATCGCTATGAACTACAGAACAGCCCCGGCGCGCAGGTGACTTACTATTCCGTCCCGCTCCAGAAAGGCGAGACCGACTCGCTTCGTCCGCAAGTTCTTGCGCTCATGCTGGCCGCCGGCTTCATACTTCTCATCGCCTGCGCCAACCTGGCTGGGCTGACGCTAGTCCGTATGCTGCGTCGCGCTCCAGAAGTAGCCACCCGTCTGGCGTTAGGAGCTTCGCGTTGGCAGATTCAGAAGCAGTTCTGGATCGAAAACCTGCTGTTGGCACTCGTGGGCGGAGTGGTTGGCATCGGTATTGGCCTCGCCGCTCTGCGCGGCCTCCTGCTGCTCTTGCCCGAACACTTTCTTCCTGTCGCGCATGTCTCCCTCGATGGTCGCGTGATGGCCTTCACGCTCGCGGTCTCGCTGTTGACGAGCGTCTTGTTTGGAATGCTCCCCGCGCTCACAGCTCGGAATGTGGACTTGCGCTCTTCGATGGCCAGCCGTGCCGTGGCCAGTGGCGGCAGCGTGCGCCTCCGGCAAGGGCTGATTGCCGGCGAGGTCGCCCTTACTGTCGTCTTGCTGGCGGCTTCCGGACTGCTCATCCGCACCCTGGTCCACTTGGAGACGCTGCCGCCAGGGTTCAATCCGAACGGAGTGATTGTCGCAAAGGCCTCGCTCGATGACGTCCGCTTCCACGATCCCGCAGCCTTCAGAAAGCTACTGGACGAGGGCACGGCCGCTATGCGCAAGATTCCCGGCGTGCAAAATGCCGCCGTCGGACTCAGCCTTCCTTACGAGCGCACATTAAATAGCGGCGTCACCCTCAGCGACGGCAAAGAGGCCGGGCAGCAGGATGGGACGGACGTGGTCTATGTCACGCCCGGATATTTCGGCACATTGCAGATGCCTTTGCTTGCCGGCCGCGTCTTTACCGATGCCGACGGCCCAAACGCGCAGCACGTGGCAGTGGTGAACCAAGCTTTCGCCCGCAAGTTCTACGGCGGAACCAATCCCGTGGGCCGCTATATCGACAAAGACACACTCATCGTGGGCGAGGTCGCCGACGTCTCCGTTTCTTCTGGTCTGTATGAGGGCGCTCCGCTCATGACCGAGCAGGGGATGTACATTCCTGCCGCACAACTGAAGGCGCAGGAACTCTCGCTAGTGCATGTATGGTTTCAACCGGACTGGATTGTCCGCACTGGCGGTCCCGTGGGGGGTTTGACGGACCAGATGCAACGCGCGCTGGTCAGTGTCGATCCCAACCTGCCCTTCTCCGGCTTCTACAGCATGCGCGACCTGCTCGCGAAAACTCTGGCGACACAGCGGGTTGAAGTGGCACTGTTAGGCGCAATGGCGGCACTGGCTCTGCTGCTGAGCGCAGTCGGTATTTTCGCCCTCGTTGCCAACATGGTCGCCCAGCGGACGCGGGAGATTGGCATCCGCATGGCCTTGGGCTCGACCGTAGGTCAGGCAATGGTGCAGATCGGCCGCTCCGGTGCGGGCGCCTCAGTGTTTGGCCTCTTTCTGGGACTAGCTCTTTGCGCGGGAGCACTGCGAGTGATGCGCAGCGTGCTTTATGGCGTCGGCGTCTACGATGTACCAACCTTGACCACCGTAATTCTCACGCTCGTGTTGGTAACGCTTCTGGCCACAACTCTGCCAATTCTGCGAATTGCAAAGATCAACCCAGCCAATACATTACGTGAGGAATAGAACGGTCTAAGCTGCCCTTAAACAAAGTGACCATTGGGGTGCCCCACAAAAGGTCTGAGTGGTCGGCAACCCTTACCTAATCGCTTTACGTCAGAGTTGCCCGTGATACGCCCAGAATATAGGTGGTCCGCACAATTCATGTAACGGCCTGATTTCGTCATTCGATAGAAAGACCCACCCCGTTTGAGTACAATGCTTGCCATGAATCAAGCTGTGCCGCGGGACACCGTTCGTTCACAGGTGTTGCACAGGCCGGGTCTCTTGCTAAGGCGCTATTTGGAAGCTACGACAAGATTGTTTTTCACACTGAACACATTCGGCACGCCGCTGGCACGCAAATTTGCCAAATTCTTGTCGGCTTCAGTGTCGGCAACGCCTTCCAGCATCACATTGCCGTTCTTCACGATAATGTGAATCGAAGGGACGGCCTGCAGCGCGTAGCGCTGCAACGAGGAATCGCCATAGACCGCGCGATACACCGCCCTGCGAATGTCATCGTCCATCGGTGAAAGCGGCAGCACCTCGATATTGTTTACGACCCTTCCGACGCCTTCGATGCTCTTTACCGCGGACTCCGCGTCCGACTTTAGCGTCGGGCGAGTTACCTGGCCGTTCAACGTCAAATTGTCTCCCTCGATGGAATAGGTCAAGTTGTCGAAAACCGAATAGTAAGGCAGCATCACCAACTGATGGCGCACTTCGCGAATGAGATTTGCAGCCATCTTGTCATCGCGCTGGCTCTTTGCACCCTGCAATGCCGGAGTTGAATTCATTGGCCCGCTCAATGAGAGACTGATCCCACAAGCTATGGCAAAAATGGCCCAATATTTCCTGTTCATGTTGGGTTCCTCCTTATTACGATTTTCACCGTCACAGTTTGTATCCTTCCTCACAAGCTAGTGAAGAGCTTGCCTTACTGTAGAGAAACAAAAATGCGGAGATGTACGAAAGTGGACAGATTCCGTTTTTCTCCAACGATACAAATGGCCGCTACTCCTATTCCATCGTCGCGGTGGGGAATATCAAACAAGCTCAACTGCTCGCTAATCGGCTCCGGCGGCGGTCGATTTTTGCCATGTTGGCTGGCCGGAGGTGGATAAACCCGACCGATCAAAGCTCTTGCCGGTTTGGGCCTTGATGAATTCCTGTTTGAACCCGGGAAGCAGGTCTTCGATGAAACCGCTGAGTTTGGTGGTGGCTACGCCGACCAGAGCGCCTTTGAGGGCATCCCAGTTCTCCAAGGTCTGGCTTGCCTTGTCATCCGATGCGGGGCGGGATTTGATGGAGTGACCTGCGGCATCGCGATCTGGTGGCGCATTCCCGCGACCCTCGGAGGATCTTCTGCGTGAGGGGCGTACGGTGGGTAGCAGAGCTGACATCAATACGCCTCCCCCAAACGCCAGAGCCATCATGGTCCCCGGACGTTCTTCAAATTGGGCGCGCCAGTCAACTGCAGTTTTTACTTTTTCTTCCAGCTCGCTGAAGTTAGCGCCGAGATGGTTTCGTGTTTTCTGGATGTGCCGTTCTATTTGTTCTGATGCTTCGCCC
>CATPAM010000104.1 GCA_955651735.1 Candidatus Acidiferrales bacterium
CAGCATGGTCGCGCGTTACTGGCCCAATGGCGATGAGGTGGGTCAGCAGATCAAATTCGGCGCCGCCGATTCCACGGAACCGTGGATGACTATCGTCGGCGTCGTCGAAGACGTTCGCCAGCACTGGTGGAATCCCACCAGCCGGCCGACGATTTACGAACCCTTTTTCCAGACGCCGCAACGCTCCATGGTGTTTCTGATGCGCGTAGCCTTTAACCCGGCAGGTTATGTCTCGGGCATTCGCAACGTAGTGCGGGGCATTGATGATCAGATCGCTCTGACCGGTGTCGGCACTCTGGAAACGGAGATCACGGATTCCATCGCGATAATCCGCATCATGGGCGTGCTGATGGCGCTGTTTGGCTGCGTTGCTCTGGCGCTGTCTTCGGTCGGAGTTTACGGCGTTCTCGCCGAAGGCGTCGCACGGCGCATACCGGAGATCGGCGTGCGCCTCGCTTTGGGGGCTGAGCCGCGCGATGTAATGAAATTGGTCCTGGGGCAAGCGGTGAAACTCACGGGAATTGGCTTGGCCATCGGAGTACCGATTGCGTTTGCCGTGAACCGCGCCATGAGCAGCCTGATCTTCGGCATCGTGAGCATCAATCTGCTACTTCTCGCAGGCTTCACCCTCCTTTTGCTCCTCGTCGCTCTCGCCGCCGCGTACATCCCCGCGCGTCGCGCCATGCGAGTCGATCCTATTGTCGCCCTGCGTTACGAATAGCTGGGCCAGTTGCGCTGAGTGTGTTTCTGAACCGCACTTCCTCCGTGTAATTCGCAGCTAGATTGGTCAGAGCGGCTGCTCAAGATATGGGGGCAGCGAGGTGCTCTGCGCGGCAACTAAGTGATAGCCTCCGGCGCCGTATAAATACACGTGCAGTACACGCATTTGACTGCTCATTCGCTGTCCCTTCAGCACCACCCGCATCGACCACGTGCTGGTGGCTACCGCGACGTCACGATACAGCCGTACTTTAATGTCGGAAGCCGTGAACGACTCATACTTGATCTCCGGTGCCTGCACCACCGCGATAAAGGAAGACTTATCAACGTTTTGGCCCCGTGACAGCACCCCGTTGAAATCATCGGTGTACACCCGCCGGAAGAATGTCCCGTCTCCGAGCTGAATGGCCCGCGCCGTCTCCTTTTCCAAAGCAATCACTTCCTGACGCTGCAGCTCCGCATTTGGACGCTCGAGCATGCATGCTTCCATGCACACTTCTCGCTGGCCCTGTCGCGCATCCTGCGGATGCAGGGGAGGGGCGACAGCAAACCAAGTAATCAGAACAAGCGCAATCTTTTTCATGCGTTCGAGCCTCCCTCGGGAATAAAAACGACGGTAATGAAGGTTTCTTTTCTCCAAGTATAGGGAGCGCGAACGCAGAAGCTTGGTTTACTAGGGATGGTGTGTGCAATCGAAAACGGGCGCAGCGCTTCAAAGCACGGCTTGCGGCACGAGGTTCTGCTAATATACCGTTAACTTCTTGCCAGGCATCCAAACTCACCTAACTTGATCAGAGGAGTTTCATGACTATCCCTCACCAAGCGGTCAGCGCCAGGGCATTCTCCCGCCGCAGCTTTATCACGCAAGCGTCGTGTTTCGGCGCCTTCTACGCTCTCGCGCAAACAATCCCACTCGCCTCGTTTGCCGAAACCGTAGGCATCGACTCCCGGGTTTCGTCGACCCCGCTGGTCGACAAGGGTTTCGCTTCCGTACGCAAGATCGGCAACGGTCTTTACGCCACGATTTCCGATCCATCGAAGGGCAGGACCACGTTATGCAACGGCGGCTTCCTGGCGGGCACGGACGGGGCTCTACTCATCGAGGGATTCACGACTCCAGCGGGCGCCTCTTTTCAGATGGATGCGCTGCGCATGGTTACTCAGGTTCCCGTGAAGGCCGCGCTGGACACCCACTATCACTTCGATCATTCGATGGGGAATGCTTTCTACGGAGCGAACGGCGTGCCTGTATGGGCACATGCAGCGGTCGCACAACGTATCGTGGAAAGCTACTCTCCACTGCAAGGGGCCGAAAAGGCTGCGGTGCTGGGACCTTTTGAGAAGCGTGTCGCGGATGCCAAGTCGGATGCCGAGCGCCAACACGCGCAGAGCGATCTCGGCGCGATTACTGGCGTGTTTCAAATTGCCAATGCGAGTGTGCTGGCATTGCCCAATCATCCCATTGATCCCGCAAGACTACCCATGAGCATCGACTTAGGTGGGTTGACCGCCGTTCTGGAGTCGTATCTGGGACATTCCGGCACGGACGTCGTCGTGCGGGTACCGGAGCAAAACGTGGTGTATACAGGCGATCTGCTCTTTAGTGGATGGTATCCGGTCGCTGTCGACGATAAAGCGACGATCTCCGGATGGCGCGCCACGCTGGCGAAATTCGCGGCCTTTGATAAAGACACGCTGTTTGTTCCGGGGCACGGCCAGGTGTGCGGCCAGGAGGGAATCGCCACCATTCGCGAGGTTTTCGACGACATTGCTGCTCAGGCGGAAAAAATGTTCAAGGCGGGCGTTCCCGTTCAGGAAGCTGTTCATCGATATGTGGTGCCGGACAAATTCAAGAATTTTCCGATCTACGCCTGGGGCTTCACGATCGGGCCGACCATCACGAAGCTCTACGCCGATTGGCAGGTGAAGTAGCGGCGGGAGCGGCTTAAACAGGCTTTGTCAGGCTTTTTGCTGAAGGTAGTGCAGCTCAAGCTACTGCGAATCAAATCCAAAGATCAGCCCGAAGATGAGCAGATGCTGCGTCGGCGTCAGCGCAATCACGCCAGGCGAAACTTCCGCTCCCCGGAAAAAGCCGCCGCCCTTTCCGCCTGAATCGTCGAAGCGATATTCTAGCCGTGTGATGGTAGTGGTCTTCCGGTAGGGCAGTTTGTATTCGAGCGTGCCAGTCGCCGCCTTGATCAACTGGACCGATCCGGTCCATCGCCCGTCGCGATCCCAGGCCATTTCCGGCCGCGCCGTTACGCTCCAGGGACCGTGCACTATTAGATGAACGGGTAACTGTGCGGACATCCATAATGCGCGCGGATTTCCAGGCGCATCGAGTCTTTCCGTTCCGACCTGGTACTCAAACGCAAGCGTCAGACGATCTCTCTTCCATTCCGTGATGGTGTCCGAAAAGAATCGCCAAAACTCCAGCGCGGTGTTGGACTGATGCGGACCGTAAAGCAGGGTCTCCTTAAACGTCACATGGTCGGTGGGAAGATAAGCAAGCTGTCCGCCTACGCTGGGCACGCTGTTTGGATGCGCGAGATGGAAATAGTCATTGACGACGAATGCGGTCATCGTGATTTTTTTGCTGTAGGGATAGCTCGCGTTCACCCCAAACATGAGGTAGGGAGTGTAGTCTCCTCCCCAGGGCCGGGTGTACGTGAAATTGTCCTTGGCATAGAGCGAGTCGTATCCGATCAGACCGTTGAACAGGCCCGCTTGCAGCGTCAACCCTTTACCTACCGGCGACAAGTAGGATATATCCGCAAGCCCAAAGTGTCGCAGCCAATCCGAGCCGCTTACCTTCGGCGCCGTTGCCGAGAAGCCGAAGTTCTCCGAGTCCTTGCCCGCCTGCACCGCCAGCTCCATGCCCCAACGGGAGTTTTCCGAAGCGAGTTTTTTCACACCGGCACCCGCCATATTCAAATCCAGTTCGTCCACTTTGAATGCCGTGCTGCGACTGCGGAATAGGTGGTTGGCGGGATGATTGAAGTCCAGCAGATAACCCGCATCGACGAACCCGTAGTACTGCCATTTGGCTGCCGAGGGCGGAGTGGCAGCGTCTGGTTCCTGCTGGACCGATGTTGCAGCGTCAGCTGCTGCGCTGCTCACCTTGTTGCTGGCAGGTTCGTCCGCGAATACGATTGCCAAATGCGAAATCATCCACCAAGATGCAACGACCACCACCCCAAATAGTCTTCTCTCGAGACCGAACGCATCCATCCGCACTCCTCGTTAAGGTTCGAGGAAATCCTAGATGCTTGAGGGTTAGAAAGAAAGTCGCAACACCGACACGAGCATTCACGGCGCAACAATATTTCGAATACGGAACATTTGAATTTCTAGTTTGACGTTGAGCTAACGGGGTTTAAGAATGCCGCTAATTCGGCCCCGGTCCAATAGAGGAGGATCCGCGATGAAAAAACTGGTCCTTTCTTTTCTGCTGCTTCCGCTGCTGCAGGCCGGAACAGCTTTCGGTCAGAACAATGTTCATGGTAAGTCCACGGCACCCAAGGCATCCGCCATCTCCGGCACGGTCAGCCAGGACGGAAAAAGGCTGATCGGAAAAAACGGCGAGCCCTGGTTGGTGGAGAATTCCGGCGCGCTGGCTGGTCACGAGGGCCAGCAGGTTAAGGTGAAATGCCAGCTTTCCTCGGGCAGTCACGACATACACGTACTTTCCGTCAAAACGGTGGCCACGCAAACTAAGTACGCCGTCAACCTGGGTGATGCGGCGTTTAGACGCTAGGGAGACCGTCACGGGATGATTCTCACCGCGAGATCCGCGTTCCGGGGTTCCCGTCTATCTAGAACTTGACGAGGATAGCCAAGTCAATGCGGTTCTCGATCTTCTTGAGGTCTGGCGCAAAGCCCGGCACGAATGCCCCGGGCGATCCGCAGATGTTTTCCACAATAGGAACCGTCGGGCATTGACTAGACGTTGGCGTAACCCCTCCGGGTCCGCTCCAATACGGTACATTTGCAGCGCGATGATCAAACTCCCAGCGGAATGTAATGTATTGGCTAGGCATGTAATCGAAGGTTGCTGACGCATCCCAAGCTTTGAACTGGTCCCCCGGATTTTCCGTAAAGTAAGGCGTGCCTGACGCCGCAGTGGCGCCATTGATCGGCGGCAGCAGCACCAAATAGCGTCCCGGATTGTTAATTTTGCCGCCGCCCAGAGTCAAACCGTAGCGGTCGTGGTTAAACCAGAAGCGGTTATAGAACATGAAGCCAAGGAAGCTTTGCTTCGGGCCCTTGGCCGAATTACCGAAGCAGCTAACGCCGCCGCCGTGTTCGCATCCGATGTCGCCGGTCAGAGAGAAAGCCGCCTTGCTGAGCAAATTTTCCTGGTGGTCCAAGTATTTGATCTCGATACTGTCATCGCTGTGGTAACGGATGCGGCCCGAGACGCCCAGCGCCTCTTCACCTAGAGCGTATTGATTTCCGAGGACCGACAGCCATCCATTCGGCCGCCACAGGATCTGCATCCCAAATCCCGGCCGACCGTTAAATCGGCCGTACGACTGCCAGCCATTAACAAACCACGGCTCGATCTTCAGATGTTCTGTTGGGAAAATCTGTACGCGTACGCCGTTGAAGAACCATGGCGTATTCGAAGAAACGTATGACGGCTGATACGCCCAGTTGTCGAATTGGTAGTAACTGAAAAGCCCGATGTAGGACATGAAGATCCCCGCATCCACGTTGATCCCATGCAGTGCGTTGAAGTGGTAGCCACCGTAAGCCTCAGAAATATACCGGTACGCATTGTCTAGCTGCCACTGACCGCGCGCCGGGCTGGCGTCATTGCGCGGCGTCGTCTGCGAGTACAAGCCAAACTGCGTCATCAAGCGCGCGCGTACATTGTCATAGTGGAAGTCGCCACCAACGCCGAGCTGCGTCACCTGGACTTCGCCGTGCCGGAAGACCTCGCTCGATCCGCCGATCGTGTCGTCCTTCGGGTGATTGAAGCTGTAAACGTAATCAACGTCGGCCCTAATTTCCGGCGTAAAGAATTTCGTGTCCATCGGCGATTCTTTGGTCCGCGCATTGCCGTTCAGCCAGGTGAAATCGGCGAACGCAAAGGGTTCGGCCTTTCCAGGCTTGGCCGCGCCGGACTTGCCCTTTTCCGTAGCTTGCGGACCCATCGTTGCGCCCCCTGAATTCTTCGCGATGGCATCCAGAACGGGCGTTGCCGCCGGGGCGAAAGCAGCGCTTACCGACCCGCTAGCCACGCTTCTCTCATTTTCCGGAGTCGGCAGCGCCATTGAGCTTGCGCGAATGGGCTGCGACGCCCCAATCTCAGTTCCGGACGCGGGTGGCTTGCTGCTATTGGCCTCCAGTTCGGCTACGCGCTTCTCCAACAGCTCCACGCGATCCAATAGCAATCGTTCGCGCTCCGTTAATGGAGCGGGCGCCTCGATCCTTGGAGGCTTTGCTTTTGGCGTCTCGTTTTTCCCGTCCCCATCTGCCAGTGCCCAACCAGGACACAAAATGCACACCAACGCCAACGTCAGTGGCGTGATTATTGTTCTTCTTGCGAACGCACGCATTTCTCTCTCCTTCCGGACTGGCAACGGAATTGTCTGAGGAATTTACGAGCGCCGGGTAAGCTCGGGCGCTCGTTCGTTGCCATCAGATGCTAAGGCGCGGCCTGTTAAGAAATCATAAAAGGAGAGAGAGCATTTTGTAAGGGCCAACTCGACTCGTCGGTTCGTGCTGTCTGTCGGAAAAATGGGGCTAGTTCGGATAATCTACACGGAAAAAACGGAACCTAAACATTCAAGGTGAGCGAGACGAGATCGGCCCGCGGCGCCGGTGGCGCCGCCGGCAGCTTTGAACGATCGACCGGCCGATACAGAGTATCGCGCTCCACCGGCACGCGCCCGGCCGCACGGATGAGGCGTTCCAGTTCCGCGCGCGGAGTGAACTCCGAAGTTTTCGCCCCAGCATCATGGTAGATCTTTTCTTCCACCACCGTGCCATCCAGATCGTTGGCGCCGAAGCGCAAAGCGATTTGCGCAATGCTCGGCGTGAGCATGATCCAATACGCCTTGATGTGGTCAAAGTTGTCGAGCAGCAGCCGCGCAATCGCGATATTGCGCAGATCGGCGTAGCCCGTTGGCTTCGGTATATAGGACAGCGACGTGTTGTCCGGATGAAACGCCAGCGGGATAAACGTCACAAACCCGTGCGTCTGGTCCTGCAATTCCCGCAATTTCACGAGATGGTCTACGCGTTCCTCCTCGGTTTCCACGTGCCCGTAGAGCATGGTTGCGTTCGAGCGCAATCCGATTTCGTGCGCCTGCCGCGCAATGCTCAGCCACATCTGTCCGCTCACTTTGTGATCGCAAATGATTTTGCGCACGCGCGGATGAAAAATCTCCGCGCCCCCGCCGGGCAGCGAATCCACGCCGGCTTCTTTCATTTTCAGCAGTGTCTCCCGGACGGAAAGCTTCGCGATTCGCGCGAAATAACCCACTTCGACCATCGTGAACGCTTTCAGGTGCACGCTTCCAAAGCGCTGCTTCAGTCCGCGAATCAGCTCCAGGAAATAATCGAACGACAAATCCGGATGCAAGCCGCCGACAATGTGGAATTCCGTGGCCCCTTCGCGCACGCCCTGTTCCGCGCGCTGGTAAATTTCCTCCAGCGCAAACGTGTAGGCGCCCGGCGCGCTCGGATCTCGCCCAAACGCGCACAACTTGCAGTGCGCCACGCAAACATTGGTGGGATTGATGTGCCGGTTGACATTGAAGTACGTTACGTTGGCGTGTCGCTTCTCGCGAACATGGTTCGCCAGCCATCCAACCGCCAACAAATCCGGCGAGCGGTAAAGCGCAATGCCGTCCTGAACAGTGAGCCGCTCCTCGGCGAGCACTTTGTCCGCAATGGGCTTCAGCCGCTGATCGCTAATGGTCAATTTCGACATTTACTGTGCGCTTCCAGAATAACCCAATCCCTCGCTCTTCCTATTTTTCGAAGCGTCCGAACTTTTCAAACGTGCCAAACCGCCGTTGCGGCGCCCCAAAAAAGCAGGAACAACAAGCTAATATAACCGTTCACGGCAAAAAACGCAGCGTCCAGCTTGCTCAAATCGTCCGCCCTCACCAGCGAATGCTCATAAGTGAGCAGTACTGCAACCACCGCAATACCCAGCCAAGCCGGCCAGGGCAGAGCAAAGCTTGCGGCCAGCCACGCGAGCAGCGCCACCACCCCAACGTGCATGGCCCGCGCAATCAGCAATGCCTGCGCAATCCCGAATCGCTTGGGAACTGAAAACAATCCCGCTCGGAGGTCGTAATCAACGTCTTGACATGCATAAAGCACGTCGAAGCCGCCCACCCACAACGTGACCGCCGCGCAAAGAATCAGTATGCGCAAATCGAGTCCCCCGGTGACGGCAATCCACGCCGCTGCGGGAGAAATTCCCAGCGCAAACCCAAGGAACAGATGCGACCAGTTCGTGAAACGCTTTGTGAAGGAGTAGAAGAAAAGAATCGCCAGCGCAACTGGAGCCAATTCCAATGCCAGCCGATTCAGTTGCCAAGCCGCCAAAAAAAACAATCCTACCGCGACAATCGTGAACACCCATGCGAATGACACTGAGAGGTCGCCTGTCGCCAGCGCGCGCTTGCTCGTGCGCGGGTTTTCTCGATCGTAGCGAAGGTCAACAATACGGTTAATGGTCATCGCCGCGGAGCGTGCCGCCACCATGGCCACCACGATCCACGCAATCTGCCGCAACGAGGGCCATCCGTTTTGTGAAGCGCGCGCAGCCAGCAGGGCCCCGGTTAGCGCAAACGGCAGCGCAAAGACGGAGTGCTCGAACTTGATCATCTCGAGCACGATTTGAATGCGGTTTCTTTTCATCAGCGTATAAAGAAATCAACCGGAACGCCGGCGGCAGTACTCTTCACGCCTTCGCTTCCTTCGATGAAGAACGACCCGTCCAGCGATACATTTTTTCCTGCGGCAATCCGATCTGCGCCAGCACGCGGCAAGTGTACTGCGTCACCGCATCGTCTATCGTTTTCGGCTGATCATAAAACGCCGGAATCACCGGCATGATGACTGCGCCAGCCTGTTGCGCGCGTAGCATATTTTCCAGATGCACGCGATTGAACGGCGTATCGCGAATGCACAGCACCAACTTGCGCCCCTCTTTAAGCATGACGTCGGCGGCGCGCGCGATCAGGTCATCGCTCGTCCCATTGGCGATGGCCGCGAGCGTGCCCATCGAGCACGGAATCACCAGCATGGAATCGACTTCGTAGCTGCCGGACGCGATGGAAGCCCCGACGTCCTTATTCGGCAAAACCTCGATCTTGTTCGTCGCACGGCCAAGAATTCGGCTCGGCAACTGCCTCAAATCGCCGGAAGTAAGCCCCAGTTCCTCGGCAAAAAGCCGCTGCCCGGTCTCGGTCACCACCAGGTGCACACGCGCGACGCGAGCATCATCGTCCAAGAGCGCCAGCGCCTTCTGCGCCAAAAGCGCGCCACTCGCTCCGGTCACACCTACGGTGATGATTTGTCCTTGTGTTTGCCGCATATTATTCTGGATTCATTCAGTCTCGCAGCCGTCCCCGGCCAAGTCAAGAACGCGCGACCAATTCCGGAGAAATTCTGCGAGGGCCACGAACCGCAACGTGCTCGTTGCAGAATGGCTCGTTTACGCGGACAATCAACGTTTACGAAAACTTATCAGGGAACGCCAGCCCTAGAACCGCGGCGCCCACGGATTCATGAAAGAACGCGAACTTCACCAGCTACTGGATCTCGTCCGCCTCGGAGCGCTGCCGCCCGATCGCGCCGTTGCCCGGCTGAAGCATCTTCCCTTTGAGGATTTGGGCTTCGCCAAAGTGGATCATCATCGCTCGCTGCGCCAGGGATACGCCGAAGTCATTTTTGGAAAAGGGAAGACGCCCGGTCAAGTCGCGGAAATTGTTAAGTCCATGCTGCGCCACCAAACCAGCAGGCAAAATATTCTCGTCACTCGCGCCGACGCTGCCATCTTTAAGGCCGTTCGACGCGCAAATCCCTCGGCCAGGAAAACGGCGAAGTTTCACGCTCTCTCCGGCGCAATCACCATCGAACGCAGCCGCGAAATCACCGGCAAAGGGCAGATTTTCGTCGTCTCGGCCGGAACCAGCGACATTCCCGTCGCGGAAGAAGCGCTGCTGACCGCGCGCATGATGGGCAACCGCGCCGAGCCGTTGTATGACGTCGGCGTCGCAGGCATTCACCGCCTGCTCGAACATCGCGAGAAACTTGCGTCAGCTCGCGTCATCATTTGCGTGGCCGGAATGGAAGGCGCGCTGCCCAGCGTCGTGGGCGGGCTCGTGGGCGTTCCAGTGATCGCCGTGCCAACCAGCACCGGGTACGGGGCCAGCTTCGGCGGCGTCGCGGCCCTCCTCGGCATGCTGAACAGTTGCGCATCCAATGTGACCGTCGTCAATATCGACAACGGCTTCGGCGCCGCCTGCGTCGCTTCGTGCATAAACCGCCTCTAATAATTTCCCAGCGGGCCACAGAGAACTTAGGCTCGCAGAGTTACCTGATTAGGGCTTTAGAAGGACCTTCATTACTCCTTTTTTCTGCGCGAACCGAATCGCCCTAGATGCTTCAGCCAACGGAAAGGTACGAGTAATGAGCGGCGTTGGGTCAACTTTGCCTGAGCGGAGAAGGGCGATGGCTTTGGCGAAGGGACCGCAGCGCGAGCCGATCACGGTTATTTCTTTAACGACCATGGGCCACGTTTCGACGGGCGCCGGCCCGTGGAAGGTGGATTTCAAAACGAGCGTGCCGCGAGGCTCGGTCAGGTGCTGCGCCACAGCTAGGCCGCTTGGCGATCCTGTCGCTTCCACGGCCAGTCCGTAATTCTTGATAATGCGCTTCGTATCGCTGGTATTCCCCTGGACGTGTCTTGTTTTCACCCCGACGAGGCGTCCGAGAGCAAGTTTCTTCTCGTGTTTGCCATACACCACCACATCCCGCAGCTTTGTACGCAGAACGCGTGCAATCAGTTGAGCGAGTTTTCCGTCTCCGAGGACGGCCGCATCCGAGAATTTCTTGATATTGACCTGGTCGAGAATTTCGCAAGCGGCTGCCAGCGGTTCAACGAATACGGCTTGTTCATCGCTGATCGCATCGGGAACCGCATGCAGATTCTCTAACGGTAAGGCGAGATATTCCGCCAAGGCGCCATCGTGCGCGACGATGCCCAGCACGGTTCGTCGAGCACAATGCGTTTTAAGCCCGCGCCGGCAAAAGACGCACGCAGGTTTATAGCCGTAAGCCGAACACGTTACGTTGATTTCGCCCACGACGCGGCGGCCGAGCCAACGAGTCCGCGCGCGCGCTGAAACCCCGCGAACCTCCACCACTTCGCCCACAAATTCGTGCCCCGGCGTGCCGCGAAAATCATGATAGCCGCACAAAATCTCAATGTCGGTGTTGCAGATTCCGGCAAGCCGCACACGAAGAAGTGCCCACCGAGGCCGCAACTTCGGCATCGGCTTTTCTTTTGCTACGAGCTTCGGTTTGTGTACAACGAAGGCGAGCACGGGGTCCTTACTCAATGCAGTGCAGCGGAGAGCGTCTTGAGCAGCAGCGGCTCCTGTTCCGGAAAGACCGTGCGAAGATCGAGGATGAGCCTGTCTTCTTCCACGCGGGCAATGACCGAGATGCCCGCCGGCGCCCGCCGCAAACGCTGCTCGAGCTGCGAAGCGGAGTATCGCGCGCTCGCGATGCGTATCAGTCTCGTCGGAAGCGACTGCGTGGGCGTCGAACCGCCTCCCGCCAACGAGCTACCGTCCGTAATTTCCAGTTCCACCTCACCCAACGGCAACTCCGGGGTCAGCTCGCGCAGAAAATTCTCCGCGCGCCGCTTGATCTCCTGCACGCTCATGCGAATCATCCGCATAGCGGGAATTTCCTCCACCGCCCCACGCAGATACGCCCCCAGCGTCGCCGCCAGTGCCGCGGTCGTCAGTTTATCCACGCGAAGAGCACGGAAAAGCGGGTGTCTCCGCACGCGGCCAATCAGTTCCGTCTTCCCTGCGATGATCCCGGCTTGCGGACCTCCGAGCAGCTTGTCCCCGCTAAACATCACGATAGAAACGCCCGCATCCACGCTCTGACGGACCGTCGGTTCCGTAATCCCCGCACTCAAAAGATCGACGAGACAACCTGAGCCCAGGTCCTCGACCAACGGCAACCCTGCACGCTGCCCGAGCGCGACGAGTTCTTCCATCGAAGGTTTCTCGGCAAAGCCGGTAATCGTGAAGTTCGAAGGATGTACGCGCAGCAGCAGCCGCGTGTTCTCATTGATCGCGTTTTCGTAGTCCACGATACGCGTGCGATTCGTAGTCCCCACTTCTCGAAGCACCGCTCCGCTTTGCGCCATGATCTCCGGGATGCGGAAGCCGTCGCCGATTTCAATCAGTTCGCCCCGCGAGACTATTACCTCGCCACCCTTCGCCAACGCCGCAAGCACCAACAGCACCGCAGCCGCGCAGTTGTTGACCACGATGGCGGCCTCAGCGCCGGTCAAGCGCTCAAGCAACTGCGCCACGTGCACGTCGCGTTTACCTCGTGCGCCCGCTTCCAGGTCATATTCAAGGTTGCTGTAGCTCGCCGCGCTACGACGAATCTCTTCAGCGGCCGCGCTGCTTAATGGCGCACGCCCCAGATTCGTGTGCAAAATCACTCCGGTTGCGTTGATCACCGCCTCCAACGAAGAAGTCAGTACTCGCTCCACCATGGAAGCAATGCGCTCTTCCAGTGCCGTCGAATCCAGCGCCATCACCGCGGCGGTTCCTTCTCCGGTTATCCGCCCTCGTAGGTCGGCCAAAACCGTGCGCGCAATCTCCACCAGAAGCGCCCGGTCCACCCGCTGCGCGAGCGCGGCAAGCCGCGGCTGCGTCAACAGCTCGTCCACAGACGGAATCTGCCGGAGCAAATCCGCTTGGTCGGCCGTAAGCGCCCTTCTGGCCCGCGAATCCATGCGGTCATTTCAACATATAGCCGCCCGGCCCGCAACGTCACCCGCGAAGCCCCGCACACCGTACCGAATCAGTCTCTTTCTGCACCCATGCTGTTGACGCGCTTGCCGTCTCCTCCTAGCATGGAAGCACCGGGGGCATCCGCAGCCATGGCGACGATCGACGAAGAAATGTCCCAGCTCGAAAAGGACATTCGCCAACTCAAAATCGAGTATGACCAGTTCTTTGGCGGCGGCAGGAAGCGCCCGCCCACCGAAATCGAATGGCGAATCGATTTACTTATCAAACGCTATGCCGAGCGCGGCGCCGAGCTCAAATTTGGCCAGCGCTTTCGATACAACAACCTCAGCCAGACTTACGCGAAGTACAAAGACATTTTCCGCAAGAAGCTCCAGCAAAAGGAGGAAGGAAAAGTACAGCGACACTTCGGCGCCGCAGCCAAGGCCATCGAAGCCGAGCGCGCCAAAGCCGCCGCTGCGGCAAAGTCGGCGGGGCCCCAGCCAACATCGTTCCGCGTGGTTTGCTCCGAGCCCGAGCAGGAAACAGACAAGGTCGACCAGTTGTACCAGGCCTTTCAGCAGGCCATGCAGCAGACCGGCGGCAGCGGCGCACTAGCGATGCAAATGGTGAACGGCGTCGAGGAGGTAATCTACACCGCACCGTCGACCGTCGCCGCCAG
>CATPAM010000105.1 GCA_955651735.1 Candidatus Acidiferrales bacterium
GTTGTAGTAGCCGTCCGTCAAGAGCGAGGAAAAGATGTTGCTCTTGATGCCGGGCAAGTTTGTGTAGAAATGGTTTTCCAGGCTGGACATCGACACCGATTCCCCAACTGCTCCGGTCGTGAACATACCTTCGAGCAATCCTTGCTCGTGCGGCTTCAGCTTGGCCCATTCCGCGCGATCCTTTTGCACGATGAAGTTGTAGTCCTTGTCGTGCATCAGCCCGAGCATGCGGTCCCTCTGGCGCTCCTCGATGACGATGTAGCCGCGGACGGCAAGGTCGACGATGGATGCCGTGATGTCGCGCATGTCCGCGGAGTTATCCACGAGCGTGCCCACTTCTCCAGGAGTAAGCTGGTCGGGCGGCTCATACTGCGCGGCGATCGGCCGAAGGCGCGGATCGCGTCCGCGCGTCCACCACAAATAGAACATCACCGCAAATGCGGCGAGGGGAATGCCGAGCGGCCAATTGCTGCGGAAGAACAGGGCAAGCTTGCTTGCCGCGGTCGGCTCGTGAACGAATCCTTTGTCGAACGCGACGGCGACGGTCAGCCCTTCGTGCAGGCGCAGAGGTTCGCGCGTACGCACCTCGACCCCGTTTCCGGCAATGTCCACATCCGCGTTTTGCGCGCGCGAGCGGTAGGCACCGGTAAAGACATTGGCGCGAATATTCGTGGTGCCTTCGGGAAGGATGATGCGCGCTCTGGCGGCCTGAATGGGAATGTCCCATTCATCGCCGGTTACGTTCCAGTAGAGCTCGTCGTGGTCCTCGAAAAAGCGTAGCGCATCGGAAACCGAATATTTGATGGAGATGTTATGCGTGGAATTGTCGGCATCCGAAACGTAGATCTTCAGCTTGCGGTAATGCCGCTCCCTGCTAGTCTCGTACTTGAGTGCGCGGCCGCTTCCATCCACCACACGCTTTACGTCGAGAAATAGCGAGTAATTCAGCCCCTGTGGCGTAACGTATTCAACCGGAATTGTTCGATAAAGCCCGTGCCACGGGCCGCCGATAAAATGCACTTGAATGGTCTCGGTGACATCGATCGTTCCGTCCGCCATAACGATCGTTTCAGACTGGAAGTTTTCGATGCGCAGCTCGCGCGTGCTCAGAGCTGAAGCTTCCGGAAAAACGAAAACGGAGATTGCAACGATTACTAAGAATGACCGCATGGTAGTACAGCGCACGCGCGTCATTCCGTGTGCGGTTCCCGCCTCATGCCGTGGGCGCGCTGAAGCTGACTTTCGGCGCTTCCCGCTCGGCGGGCGCGGAAACCTCGAAGAATTCGCGCGGCTTGAATCCCAACATGTTCGCGAAGATACTCGTGGGGAATTGCTGGATCTTGGTGTTCAAGTCCCGCACCACCGCATTGTAATATCGCCGCGCGTTTTGTACCGCATCTTCGATTTGCGTCAGCGAGGTTTGCAGCGACGTGAAGCTCTCGACGGCGCGGAGTTGCGGATACGCCTCCGAAAGCGCAAACAAGCTCTTCAGCGCGCCGGAAAGCATGTTCTCCGCTTGCGCCTTTTCGCCGGGGCTGGTCGCGGTCATGGCGCGATTGCGCGCATTGATCACTGCCTCCAGCGTGCCTTTTTCGTGCCCCGCGTAACCTTTGACCATCTCCACCAGGTTGGGGATCAAGTCATAGCGGCGCTTGAGTTGTACATCGATGTCCGCCCAGGCGTTGTCGCAGGTGACTTTCAGGCGCACCAGGCTGTTGTACATCCCGATCAAGAAAGTGATGATCAGGACCAGCGCGATCAAAATAATCCAGCCAATCATTGGCCAACCTCACGCGGAAGGAGTACGTGCACGCCGCCGATGTAGCCAATATACGTGCCTGTACCGACGACTGTAAACATGCGCGACGTTTCGCGGTGTGTTAGCGGTACTCCTGCGAAAGTGT
This sequence comes from Candidatus Acidiferrales bacterium, assembly GCA_955651735.1. GTDB lineage: Bacteria > Acidobacteriota > Terriglobia > Acidiferrales > UBA7541 > Acidiferrum. Next base: position 1,905 of record CATPAM010000105.1, read on the forward strand.
TACCTCTGGCGTATAGTTCCGCATTGGTTTATCCGCGCAGCCTGTCGCGGCCTCCCTCTCTATGCTCTTCAAGACGCTCAGCGCTTCCGTCTATGGCATCGACGCTTACCTGGTCGAAGTGGAAGTCGATGGAGGCTCCGCGCGCATGAGCGACTTCAACGTTGTCGGCCTGCCAGACAACGCCGTGAAAGAAAGCCGCGAACGCATCAAGTCCGCGCTGCGCAACTGCGGTTTTGAGTTTCCCCATGGCCAGGGCCTCACAAATAACCTCGCGCCCGCCGATGCCCCTAAAGAAGGCTCCGCTTGCGATTTCCCTATGGCCCTGGGCAATGACCGGCTGCATGGGGCATTTCTTCGGCAAAGTGCTGGACAAGTGCATGTTTCTGGGCGAACTCTCGCTGCACGGCAGTGTGCGGCCCGTGCGAGGAGCGCTGTCTGCGGCCCTGGGCGCGCGCGAAGTGGGCTTGAAATCCGTCGCCGTTCCAGAAGCTAATGCGCGCGAGGCGCGGTCGTCACCTCAGCAAGGCCATCCAGTATCGGACTCTGGACCGTTCCTATGGGGCGTAGCAGTTGCCGTCTGGGGAGCTGCCATTTCTCTACAGGAACAACTCGGCGACCCTAGGGCTGCTCCTCCATTGACTCGGTTTCCGTACGTGTGTTACCCATAAAGCGCCCAGAACCGGGCCGATTGGGCGCTGGTGACGCCCCTCGCATGTCCGAAGACTCCAAGCACCTTGAAATTACTCTGGAGACGCAGGTCGAGAGCGTCAATCTCGCCGAGGAAATGTGTCTGCGCGTGGCGCAGGCCGCGGGATTTGGCGAAGATGACTGCTACCGCATCGGAATGTCCGTGCGCGAAGGCGTCATCAATGCCTTTCACTATGGCAACGAAGAGCGCCCCGAAAAAAAGATTCACCTCGCGCTGGACCTCACGCCTGACAAAATGATTATTCACGTTTTAGACGAAGGGAAGGGTTTCGACCTCCGCGGCGTGCCCGATCCTCTCGCTGAGGAGAACCTGCTGAGCACTTCCGGCCGCGGCATATTCCTGATGCGCGCGTTCATGGATGAATTCCAGGTCGTCCCCGGCCGTACCGGTGGTGCGGAAATCATCATGTCCAAGAAATTGCCTTTGTCCGGGAATCCCGGAACCAACGGCAAAAGCGGCCAAGGGGCCGCACCGAAACAGGAAGCTTGAGCCCAGTCTAGATGGCATTGCGAGCCACATATCGTGAAGCTGCCGGAGTCACTGTCGTCGATATCGGCGGCCGGATTACGCTGGGCGAAGGCAGCGCCCTTTTGCGAAAGACCGTCCGCGAGTTGCTGGAAGAGCAGCGCACGCTCATCCTTCTGAATCTGGCCGATGTCGATTACATCGACAGCTCGGGCATCGGCGAACTTGTCAGCGCCTACATGGGAGTGAAGAATCGAGGCGGAAGCCTGAAGCTCCTGCACCTGACAAAGAAAGTGCACGATCTCCTGCAGCTGACCAAACTGTTCACCGTCTTCGAGGTCTACTCCGACGAGAATAGCGCTCTGCGCAGCTACCGTTAGTTCCCCCGATTCCTTCTGTTCGCGCATTTGCTCTCAGTCATCCCCGGTGCTGTGCTCGTGTTTCTCTGCTCGCCAAATAGCGTAACGTTGCGGCAGAATCGGAAAGATGAGAACCAGGTCAGACACCGTGTGGGTGGAAGCCCGCGCCAAGGAGCTGGGTTTTGATCTTTGCGGCGTGGTGTCCGCCGGGAAATTCCCTGAACTGCAGCACACCGAAGAGTGGCTGGCGCGCGGATTCGCCGGCGAGATGAAGTATTTATCCGATCCGCGGCGGCGCAACGCACAAGACGCTTTTCCAGGCGTTCGCGGCGTGATTGTATGCGCCCTCAACTACAACACAGACTCATCCAGATGGATCGACGTCACCCATTGGCCCAATGATGGTGAGCCCCGCGGATGGATTTCACGCTACGCCTGGGGTGACGACTACCATGAAGTGCTGCAAGCAAAACTAAGGGAATTAGCGGCCGCTTTGCGTGAGCGTTTTGCTGAACCCTTCCAAGCTCGCGTTTACGCCGACACCGGACCGCTACAGGAGCGAATCTTTGCCAAGTACGCGGGCCTCGGCTGGCTGGGCAAGAATACCCTGCTCTTGAATCAACGCTTGGGTTCATGGATTTTTCTCGGAGCGATCCTCACTACCTTGGATCTTGCCCCAACCTTGGAAGATGGCGTTCCGCCGCCAGATTTGTGCGGAACCTGCCGCCGCTGTATTGACGCGTGTCCCACGCAAGCTTTTGTCGAACCCTACGTCATGGATGCGCGCCGCTGCATCTCTTATCTCACCATCGAGCTGCGCGGCGCTCTGCCTGACGAACTGCGCGAGTCCATCGGCAACCACGTGTTCGGCTGCGACATTTGCCAGGACGTTTGTCCCTGGAACCGCCGCGCACCCGCAACTCTGCTCGAAGAATTCCGGCCGAGAACGTTTCCCGCCACGGCCGAAAGTGTGCCGTTGCAAGACGGCCAAACAGAATATTTGGAGCTGCCCTCCGGGCCCGGGCCGCCGGAGACTTCAGACTGGCTGGACGAATCGTTGTTTCTACCCAGGCTCGAGTGGCTGGCCAAGATGGACGAAGCGGAATTTCGCCGCCTTTTCCGCGGCAGCGCCATCAAGCGCACCAAGTGGCGTGGTATTGTTCGCAACGCTTGCATTGCTCTGGGCAATTCAGATCTCCACCGCGGAACATCCGTCCATCAGAGAATCAGCGAATTGCTGCAGCGACTTTCCTCCTCGGTTGACACGGTCATCGCGGAATCTGCCCTTTGGGCGCTCTCCCGCATCCAATGAAAGGCGTGAGGCGATCGCCAGCGAGCTTCGTTTGGTTGCTTGGCGAGCAGATTACCCTCATCAGTCGTATAGCGGTATAATTCGCACGTACTCTGACTCGCGTGAGCGCGTCGCTGGAGGCTGCCATCAATCGCCGCAGGTTTATCGCTGGTAGTGGCATCGTTGGCGCGGGACTGGTTGGAGCAGGCGGTGCCGTGCCAGGCTTGTTGCTCGCAGACACAAGGAACCCCAATTCAAATTCACAATCGGAGGAAAAACCCGTGGCATTTACAGTGCCCCCGCTGCCTTACCCATTCGACGCTCTAGAACCGCACATTGACGCCAAGACCATGGAAATCCACCATGACAAGCATCATGGGGCCTACGTCACAAACCTCAACAAAGCCCTCGAGGGCCAGGCCGAATTGCAATCCAAGTCGCTCGATGACCTGCTCAAGAATCTGGACGCTATTCCAGAAAACATCCGGCAGGCGGTGCGCAACAATGCCGGCGGCCACTGGAACCACTCGCTATTTTGGACGCAGTTGAAAAAAGGCGGCGGCGGCGAGCCCAAGGGTGACCTTGCCGCGGCGATTAAGTCCACCTTCGGCTCCTTTGCGGACTTCCAGGCAAAGCTCGCCGCCGCGGGCGTGGGCCGCTTCGGCTCCGGCTGGGCTTGGCTACTCGTGAAAGATGGAAAACTGGCTATCGATTCGACGCCAAATCAGGACACGCCGATTTCGTTGAAGGGCAAAGCGGTGCTGGGGGTGGACGTCTGGGAGCATGCGTATTATCTGAAATACCAGAATCGTCGCGCCGACTACATCGCCGCCTGGTGGAACGTCGTGAACTGGGACTCTGCCGCCGAGCAATATGCGGCTGCTCGGAAATAGCGAAACAGCTCAGTTCAGAAATGAAACAGGCCCGGACCGTAACGCGGTCCGGGCCTTTGCGCCTCCGCCCTCAGAGAGAAATCAAGCCAGCAGTTGCCGCTTCGTCAGCGCAATGGGACCCACGCTGCGGGCCACTTGTCTGAATGTGTGTGGAGCAGGAACCGACGCACGAGTCTCACGTGCGGCCACCGGCTGCGCCAGCGTCATCGGCGCCGCGGTATGGCGCGTCGCTTCGCGGACCAGTTCCATGCGGCCCCGCACGCGGAACTTCGCAAGCAACGAGGACACGTGAAATTTTACCGTCCGCTCGGAGAGATTCAGCGACACAGCGATTTCCTTATTGGCCAGGCTATGCATCACACCGCCAAGCACTTCTTCTTCGCGGCGCGTGAGTCTTACCGAGCTTCCCACTGAGTGGCCCGCTTGCAGCAACTGCTCAGCTTTTTCCGCGAGCCCCCCTAGTGCACCCGGAGCCGCCTGTACCATTACCACGTAGTCGCGCGGAGACTGGCCCCGTACCAGGCAGTGCATCGCCAGCAAGCCAGCCGCCTGATCAATTGGGAACCGCCCGTCGGCCCCCGCCTCCACGTGAAAATGGGAGACGCCGGTGTTTTTTTCATAAAAGAAATAAAGTTCTCGGGGAAGATTTACGCCAGATTCGTTCGGATCGGCTGGTTCACTCCTCCGGATCACTTTCACGTGCACCCCTCTGTATGCAGCCTCGAATGGGAACCGAGACCTGATTGGTATAATTGCGCCTCTTGGCGAGGCATGGTTCCACTGCAAGGAGCAAGCGGCGGGCACGGAGCCAAGGTTTGGGGCTGAGGAGACGAAAATCCCGAAAACCAACACGCCTTGGGCGCGAGAAGGAGCCCCCTGTCTTTCGCTTGCGACGAAATACTGGCGCCGTAGCCGCAATTTCAGTGCAAACTCGGGCGCTAATTTGGGTTAGGGCAAATCCCTACGATAGCAGTACTTACGTACCAGAACGCCTTTACGTCGCCGCGATTTGCGGGTAGGAATTTCACGGTCTACGAAATTTTTCCTCCCGTAGTATGCTTTTCTTCCATACGTTTACACCCAACGGCTCGGACATGGCCACACTGTCCATGCCTTGTGGAAAACTTCCCTGGCGTCAACCTTGGTACTAACAGGAGCCTGCGCGGCAAATGCTCTCAATACCCTAGGATCCGTGTTTGTTGAGGGGAGATCAGCTCGTACGTGACACCACGCCAGCGGACTTTCCGGGTGAACAACGACATCACGAAATTGATCAGGAACAAGTAGGGAATAAAAACGCCCAGCACGACGTAGATCCACGCTTGGCCCGCGATTTGCGTACGTGACGTCTGCAAAACCTCCGTTGCCGCCGCAACACGAAGCCCGCCACGTATGGCGGCCAGCAGCATGGGCACAAACGTCAGCAAGGCCAGGTGAAACGCGGGCAGGGTCGCGAATAAATTGCTCAGCGTGACTTCCAGCCCGATCGGCAGGGTCAGGCAGTACAAAAGATGCGTTGCCGCCCCCGATGCCCAAGTCTTCTTCGAGTAGACTTTGGTGATCAGAATCTGCCGGTTCGTGAATTCCAATAGGCCGCGGAAATCAACGGTCACGTACGTAGGCGTCAGGCACTCCGGCACAAACACGATGGAACGTCCGGCGTGCTGCAATGCGCGCGTCATGGAGTAGTCATCACTCACCGAGTGATACCACTCCTCGAACACGCGAATTTCGTCGAACACGCTTCGGCGGATCGCCGTTCCCCCGCCCCAGCAGAAATTTTTCCCCTTTTCGCTGAGCATCGTCACGATCGAGGCATTCCACGCTGCCAGCAGCGCCGTGGCGAGGTTGTTGCTGTTGGGAATCAGCCACCGCATGGTCGTAGCGGCGCCGACTTGCTTGTCATTGAGCGGCGCCACCAAACGCCGTAACCAGAATCTTCCCGGCCGCCCATCCGAGTCCGCGAACACCAGCACTTCAAACTCCGCCGGCAACTGCTCGATCGCCACTCGCAAATTGTGTACCTTTTCCCCGCACCCCTCCGGCCGGTCCGCAATTATCACGTGCGCGGGCACCTTCGAATGCTCCGCCACGCGCTTCACCGTGCTGTACGCGGAATCCGAAGCGGACGCCAGCACGAAGAAGATCTCGTAGTTGCGATAGTCAAATTCGGTCAGCGCCACCAGATTGCGCTCCAGCCCGGGTTCCATGCCTTTGCACGGACACAGCACCGCCGCGCGCGGCGCATTGAAGCCTGGGTCGCCCTGCATTCTCCGCCGCGCGTACGCCAACCAGCGCAGTCCATGCCACACCAGGTACACACCTGCGCCTATTTGCACGATGGCCAGGTAATAGAACAAAGTCTCCACGTAATTCCGAGCCTAGCAGAAGCATTTGTCTCCCGCCGCGCTGCGTGAACAGGTAGAATCGCACCGGTTAACATCACTCCAGGAGACCTGCTATGAATCGCGTGGACACCTCCATGGTCACCACCGCCAACGAAATCCCGGGCTATCGCATTGTCAAAAACTTTGGCATCGTGCGCGGAATTATCGTCAGGTCGCGCAGCGTGATCGGAAATTTGGGCGCGGCTCTTCAGACCATCATCGGCGGCAACATCACCATCTTGACGAATCTCTGCGAGAAGACCCGCGAAGACGCCTACGAGCTGCTGTTGCAACATGCCGCGCAGCATGGCGCAAACGCCGTCATCGCCATGCGCTACGACGCCACCGAAGTAATGCAAGGCGTGACCGAAGTCCTCGCCTACGGCACCGCCGTGCAGGTCGAGCGCGCCTCCCAGTAGTTACGCGGTCCGCCAACCGAACGCGCGGTGGTAGAATCCGCCTGGTATGTTTTGCTCTTCCTGCAGCGCGGAAATCTCTTCGACTGGGCGCTTCTGCTCGAGCTGCGGCGCCCCCATCGTTTTCAACAGCAGCGCGACGTTCGTTGACGACCCATCAGCCGGCGAGGACGAGACGATCGCGCCAGCGACGCCTCGCCGCGCGCCTTCGCATCCATCCACTCCGTCACATCGCTCTTCGCGCCCGCTTTCCAACTCCGCCACCTTGCTTTCCAGCTCCGATTCCATCGGTGGCGGAGTTGGA
>CATPAM010000106.1 GCA_955651735.1 Candidatus Acidiferrales bacterium
AGCGTGATGTTTTCTTGCTTTACGAAGTCGAAGGTTTCCGGCATGCGGAAATTTCCTCAATGTTGGAAATCAGTGAAGCGGCTTCGAAAAATACGCTTTTCCAGGCGAAGAAAAATCTTCGCCAGATGCTGGAGCCTCCTCACGGCGGTTATGCGGCGGGAGCACGGTGACTCCGATGAATGTAACGTGTAAGGATCGCGATCGAATTCTTGAAGACGGCTCGGCGGCCGAATGGGCCGCGCTCGAGGGCCATGCGGAAACCTGCGCATCCTGCGCGGAAGAGCTTCGCTCCTGGAAATCCCTTAGCCTGGCAGCGGCTGAACTGCGTGATCACGCGGAGAGCCCGGCGCTTTGGCCGCGGATCCATCAGGCTCTCACCGAACAGGCGGATGCAATCCAAGCGCGGCGCTGGAGCTGGCGCTCGCTGATAGGGAACCTTCCACCTTCCTGGCGAACTGCGGCAGCGACAGCCTTCGTAGCCGTGCTAATGATTTCCGCAGGTTGGCTCCTGGGACCCAACAAACCGCCGGTCCAGCAGGGCAGCTTGCTAAAGAGCAAGGGCCTTACGGAAGTGGAGCACGCGGAATCCGCTTACGTGCAAGCGATCGATAAACTCGCCGCTGACGCAAAACCGCAGCTCGATAATCCCGCAACCCCGCTGATGGCCAACTATTGCGAAAAGCTGCTCGTGCTAGATAGCGCCATCGATGATCTGCGCGCGCAGACTGGGCAAAACCCGTCGAACGCACACCTGCGTTACGAATTGCTGGCGATGTACCAGGAGAAGCAGCGCACTTTGCAGGAAATCTTGGAGGAAAAGCGATGACCGGGCCCTTCTCTAATAGGCAGCAGACCACGCGGTCTCTTTGGTCGGGCAAACGCCGCGCTCTGCTCTGCGCTGCCACTTTGCTTGCCGTCACCGCCTCGCCGGCGCACGCTGCAAGTCACGGCCAAGAGCAGGTCACGCGCGACTTCCAGAAAACGCTCTCCCTGGGCGCCGGGCAATCGTTCCGCATTGAAAACAAATTCGGCGAGATTCGCATCCATGGCGAATCCAGCCGCGAGCTGAAAATCTCCGCTACCATCCGCGCGCAAGCCGACTCCCGCGAGCAAGCGCAAAATTTCGCCGACAAAGTGCAGATCGAGGTTCAGCAAACGGCGCAGGGCGTCGAGGTGCGCACCAACTACCCGGAGGAAAATCGCAACTGGTTCGGCCGGAAGAATGCTTCCTATTCCGTCGATTATGAGATCGCCATGCCGTCCGACACCCCGCTCTTCGTCAAGAACAGCTTCGGCAGCGTGAACACCACCGGCGTTCGCGGCAAATCCGAGTTCGACAATAGCCACGGCTCGCTCAACGTCCGCGACACCGGCGCTGCGCGGCTCAGCAATTCTTTCGGAAGCATCGAGCTCAGCGGAGCCGCGGGTGAAGCCTCTGTCACAGACAACAACGGCTCGGTGCAAGTTTCGCACGTGAAGGGTGCGCTTGAGCTGCGCAATCGTTTCGGCAGCATCACGGTCCGCGAGATTGGCGGCGCCGCCAACATTACGGGTGGCAACGGAGCGGTCAACGTGACGGATGCCGGCTCCGCCAACATCACCACTTCGTTTGGCAGCGTCGAAGCCCGTAACATCCGCGGCGACCTGCTGGTTCACGACAATAACGGCAACGTCGACGTCTCGAGCATCGGCGGCTCCGCCAACATCACCGACAGTTTCGGGAACGTCACCTTCTCCGAGGTCAAGGGGCAGGTGAACTGCACCACCAGCAATGGCCGTGTCTACGGGAGTTCGCTCTCCGGAAGCGGCCTAACCATTCGCGATTCCTTCGGCAACATCGAGCTGAGCAATATCGCCGGCGCGCTGAACGCGGAAACTTCCAACGGAAAAATCGCACTGCGCTCAGCTCACGGCACGGTGGAGCTGAAATCCTCCTTCGGCGCCATCGAAGCCTCGGACATTTCCAAAGGCATCCGCGCCATCACCGGCAATGGCAGCATCACGCTCACCGACATTGGCGGCGACACTTTCGCCAAGACCAGCTTCGGCAGCGTTTCCGCCGACCGCATCAACGGTAATCTCACCGTGGAAAACACTAACGGCTCGGTTACCGCGCGCAACGTGAAAGGCGATGCCGAGGTGACCACGTCCTTCGCGGGCGTCACGCTCGAATCCGTGGGCGGCAAAATCACGGTGAACAATCAGAACGGCGGCATCTCCGTCACTGCTGCACGTCCGGCCAGCGGCTGCCGGGACATTGCGCTCAAAACTTCGTTCTCTTCCATCCGCGTACGCATCCCGGAGGGCCTCGGCTACAACGTCACGGCCCGCACATCCTTCGGCCGCATTTCCACCGATCTGCCAATCACCGCGACGGGAAGCGTAGGTCCTGATTCACTCCATGGCACCATTGGTTCCGGGGGCTGCCGGCTCCAGCTGACCGATGCCAACGGCAGCATCGAGATTAACAAGGCCCAATGACTTGCTTGTGCGCGGACTCCGCGCGGGCTTAGTGCCGTCTCTTGCGCTCCAGGGCGAATGCTTTTTTCAAAATCCGCGTAGCCGTTTCGGTCAGCTTGTATTTCGCCAACTCGTCTTCGCTCGCGAAGGCAACGTCGGTCACATCGCTTCCCGCCACGGCTGCGCCCGCCAGCCGTTCGCAAAGGTAATCAACGATCACATAGTGAAAGCGTGGTCCCTTCTTTCCCTCGTTCGCCCCCGCGGTACCCTCCACGTAAATTCGGTCGAACACTTCGATTAGCTCGATCACGCGTACCGTGAGGCCTGTCTCTTCCAGCAGTTCGCGTGCTACGCCTTCCTCCAGCGTCTCCCCCAATTCCAGCGTTCCTCCTGGAATCGACCATTCCCCAAGCAGCGGCTCGCTCCCCCGCCGGATCAACAGCGCGCGCCCCTGGTCGATAATCACGCCACCTACACCGACCATCGGTCGATCTGGATATTCCCGCGAGGACGCCATTTATGCGCTGTAAATCCGTTCTGGCAGGATTGCAAATCCGGCCTTACCCGCCCGGATGGGGTTGACTTCACGCCGGTATATAATACGCTCAACGGTGGTGCTCGCAGTCCTAGCGGCGCCGACTTTTGATACCTGTACGGAGGATGGAGCCGTGATCCGCTGCCCTGAATGTTCCGCTGAAATCGACGTCGACGAAGACGAAGTCGAAGAAGGCGAGATTCTCAGTTGCCCAGAGTGCGAGTCTGAACTGGAAGTCTCGCAAATCCATCCCGTGCATCTGAACATCATCTCCGAAGACATGGATGATGATGAGGACGAGGAAGACGACGAAGAGGGCGAACCTGGAGAAAATGGCGATCTGCCCGAGGAAGAAGAAGAGGACGATGAGGAAGGCGACGAAGAGTAATTCTACCTCCAGGAACCGGGGCATCTTCCTTTCTGCCTGCCCCATCTAAACCTTTAAGGAGCGGAATCATGCCTGTTCGGTGTGTCGTTGCCTGGTGGGCTGCGGCACTGCTGGTTCCGCTGGCAGTTTCCCGAGCGTCAAATCAAGAAGCCGCGCCAGCTTCGCAACCGCAATCGTCATCGTCTGCAAACAGCGGCAGGCAGAAATACAGCCACGCCAATGACTTCTTGATCCGCGGAACCGTGTTTACCGACAAAGCTGTCTCCTTCTCGGGCGTGCAACTGCGCATTCGCCGCGCGGGCGAAAAGAAATTCCGCTGGGAGGACCGCACAAATTCGCGCGGTGAATTTGCGATTCGCGTGCCGCAAGGCACCCAATATGAGATGGTAGCGCGCGCTAAGGGTTTTACCGACCAGACCAGGACCATCGACGCGCGGAACGGCTCCAGCGAAAACAACTTGGTTTTCCGCATGGAGCCGGCTAAGAAAGGAAGAA
>CATPAM010000107.1 GCA_955651735.1 Candidatus Acidiferrales bacterium
CGGCGACACCATTCGCATTTCGCTGACGCCGCGACCGGGCGGCGATCGCCGTGAAGAAGTCTACGCCGCGTGCGAACTCCTGCAGGCGCTTGGCCTTCGTTCGTTTTCACCCAGCGTGACTGCCTGCCCCGGTTGCGGCCGCACCACCAGTTCCACCTTCCAGGAATTGGCGGAACGTATTCAGGGCTACATCCGCGACATGATGCCCATCTGGAAGACACAATACGACGGCGTGGAAACGATGACCCTGGCAGTTATGGGCTGCATCGTCAACGGACCTGGCGAATCCAAAGCGGCCAACATTGGCATCAGCCTTCCGGGTACTGGGGAAGCCCCGCGCTGCCCGGTCTATATCGACGGCAAAAAAGACGTCACACTGGAAGGCAACTATGATGAGTTGGCCGCCGCCTTCCAGTCCCTGGTCGACGCCTACATCGCCAGAAAATATCCGCGCAAAACCGCCGAGGTTGGTGCAGCGCGATGAAAATCACTCGCCAAGACGTCCTCCGGGTAGCCGACTTGGCTTATCTCGATCTCAGCGATTCCGAGCTGGAAACCTACCGCCAGCAGATCGATGAAATACTCGAGTACGCCGGCAAACTGAACGAACTCGACACCACGAACGTCGAACCGATGGCGCAGGTCCTGGCCGATGACCAGACCGCCGACGCTACCCTGCGCGAGGACGTGGTAGTTCCTTGCCAGGTGGCGCCCGAAATCCTCAAGCAGGCACCCGACCCCGAACCCCCGTATTTCCGCGTTCCAAAGGTGATCGAGCGCTGATCATGTCCGCTACTTGGACCATTAGAGGGGTGCAGGAAGCGCTGGCTTCGAAGAAAATTTCGGCGCAGGAGTTCGCCTCGGATTATTACAAGCGGATCGAGGCGCGTAACCCAGAGCTCAACGCCTACTTGGCGCTCTCCCAGGACCGCGCCTTCGCGCAGGCCGAGCGTGTAGACGCATGGGTCGCCGCTGGAAAGCCGCTGCCTCCCCTTGCAGGCGTTCCAATTGCCGTCAAAGACGTTATCAGCACACGCGGCGTGCGCACTACTTGCGGCTCGAAGATCCTGGAGAACTACATTCCGCCGTATGACGCCACGGCTGTCCAGCGCTTGGAAGCCGCGGGCGCCGTCATCCTAGGTAAGACTAATTGCGACGAGTTCGCGATGGGCAGCTCCAATGAGAACTCCGCTTACGGGCCGGTGCGCAATCCGGAGGTACCAGGCCGTGTGCCGGGCGGTTCCAGCGGAGGCTCCGCGGCGGCGGTAGCTGCCGGATTGGCGGTGGCGTCCCTCGGCACCGATACGGGTGGGTCGATTCGTCAGCCCGGTTCATTCTGCGGAATCCCTGCCATGATGCCGAGCTACGGCCGTGTTTCGCGCTATGGCTTGATTGCTTTTGCTTCTTCGCTCGACCGCATCGGTCCCTTTGCCACTAATGTTCGCGATGTAGCCACCGTCATGCAGATTATTGCTGGACGGGACGCCAACGATTCCACATCCACTACTGCGCCCGTCCCCGATTACTGCGCTGAGGCCGAAAAACCGGTGAAGGGACTGCGCATCGGCGTCCCGAAGGAATACTTCGGCGCGGGCATGGACCCTGAGGTCCGCAAGAAGATTGAAGCTGGCATAGAGCTATACCGGAAACTGGGTTGCGAGGTTCGGGAAATTCGCATGCCGCACACGGACTATGCCATCGCGGTCTACTACATTATTGCCACCGCGGAGGCTAGCTCCAACCTCGCGCGCTATGACGGGGTGCGGTATGGCCTGCGCATGGATGGCGATTCGCTACTCTCGATGTACCGGAAGACTCGCGGGGCGGGTTTTGGTGCGGAAGTGAAACGTCGCATCGTCCTTGGAACATACGTCCTTTCCGCCGGGTACTACGATGCGTACTATCTGAAAGGCCAGAAAGTGCGCGCGCTGATCGCGCAGGATTTCCGCGATGCCTTTACCAAGGTAGACGCGATCGTGACGCCTACTTCGCCGGTGCCGGCCTTTAAACTCGGCGAGCGGACAGATGACCCATTACAGATGTATCTTGCTGATATTTATACGGTTACAGGCTCCCTAGCCGGAGTACCCGGGATTTCCGTACCATGCGGCAAGATCTGCGGGAAGCTCCCGGTCGGTTTGCAGATTTTCGGTCCGCCTTTCGGGGAAGGCCGCGTCCTGCAACTGGCGCGGGCCTTCGAGCAAGCCGGCGGGGCTGCGTTGTAACGGCTGATCCCAGATCAGCCAGCGTCAATTTTTCGCCAAAATCGTCGTGCCACCGCTCGAACCCATCCTCGAGAAACTGGACCGTGCGCAGCACGGCCTGCTGCGGGCGGCCGATGCTATTCCCGCCGACCTCTGGAAGACCTGTCCCCGGCCGGGTGCCTGGTCGGCCGCAGAACTCATCGCTCACATAATCACTGCGGAGCGCGCGGTGGTCGGGGCAGCCGACAGGATTCTGAAAAAGCAGCCAAAGCACATTCCCGTGTGGAAGCGATTTCGTCTCCCCTTCGCGCTGGCGGAAATACGTTTTGTTCGCATGAAGACGCCTATTCCCATGGATTCACAGCTGTTGCGCGAAAAGGAAGCAATGCTCGTGGAACTGCAAGAAGTTCGGAGACGCACGCTGGCCTTGATAGAAGAAACCAGGAACCGCGATCTGAGCGCCTACCGGTGGCGCCATCCATTCCTAGGGTCGCTCGATGCGTACGAATGGTTTTCCTTTTTGGGGTCCCACCAGGTCCGGCACGAAAAACAGATGCGC
>CATPAM010000108.1 GCA_955651735.1 Candidatus Acidiferrales bacterium
GATGCGCTCCTGTATGTCGTCCTCGCTGCCTCCGCCAAAATCCTGCGTGCGCCCTTGCGCTCCGCTGATGCTCACGGATTCCGTCGGGCCTTCCGCTCCGGCGCCGTTCAGAGGCAGCGACGAAACATCACCGCCATTTCCATTTTGCCCGCCACCGAGTATGCCGGCAGCTCCGCCACCCGCCAGCGCAGAAAGCGTGTTGTCGAGCGCGAGGCTTTGGAAACCGCGGCCCGCGGTGATCAGCGCGGCCAGATTTCCCAGCCCCGGCTCCTGCTGTCGCGAAGCCAGGATCATCTCAGCATCGAATTTTCCAGCGGGCGTTTCCGCCTTCAGCGCCACTTCCTGGGTTTGCGGCGCGAAGCCCATGAATTCGATGCGCACCACGTAGCGGCCGCGCGGCAAGCCGGTAAACGTGTAGGTTCCATTGGCACTGGTGGCCGAGAAGAATTTCTTGCCGGTGAGAGAATTGGACGCGGTCACGGTTACGCCAGGCAGCGGAGTCTTCCCTGCTCGCACAACCCCGCTGATTTCAAATGAGGCCGATACTGGCGGCGGTGCCGGGGTTGCGTCCTCACCCGGCACCTGCGCCGAGCCGGACCTGGGAGAGGGAGCCGGATCTTGCGCGCGCAGCAAATCAGCGGAGGAAAGAAAATAGAGAAACAGCAAGGCCGGGACGAGCGATTTCAATGAGGCGGCTCCGCAGGTTTTTGCGAAGCGCCACCACGCCCGGAGTTTGCTTGCGCGTTCGGGCGCATGCCGCCCAGTTCCTGCATGCGTTTCCATTGCTCTGGTCCAATAACCATAACAAACTTGGGCACAAAGACGTTGTTTTGCATTGCACCCCGCGCGATAAGGTGATCGCCAGCCTGAATGTCGGCCATGGTGATCGCATCGCGGCCCTTGCGCAGCGAAGTGTCTTCGTTCAGTTCGATCGTTTGCGCCACATTGTCAGAGCGCCGCACGGAAATCTTGGGCGCATCGACGGACATCACTTCACCTGCTACGTAGTCCTTGCCCAACATGCCGGCCTGCATGTTCGGGCCACGGCCCTCCCCATTTGCAGAACGTGCGCCAACCACCTGTGCGGTCCAGGTGTGATCGGGATTTTCCTGGCCGCGCACCGCAATCACATCGCCGACTTTGAAGTCGCTGCGCTTGGCCGCCTGGCGATCCTTGCGAAATTCGGTCTTTGGCGTGAGTTTGACTGTCACCGTCTCGCCATTGGGATTGGAAATCTCCAGCGATGCATCGTGAATTGCGGTGATCTTGCCGAACAACGGCATGTGGCCCTCTTCGCCCGGGGCTTGCTGGTACGTGGTGTCCTGGCTTAGAACGACGTCGGACAGAAGAAAGGATTGCGGAAGCGCCATCAATACGGGAATGGCCATCAAAAAAATTGCAATGCCGAACAGCCTCAGGTCAACTTTCATATTTCTCTTTCCGGACGCGTCCCCGTCTGTTATACGCGCCCGCATAGCACGAGGTTTCTCCCCAGAGCGGTGCGAAGCGGCTCCCTCGCGGCATTTCTAACTTTCAACTTGATTTCCCGTCACAAAGGTACAAAGTTCCCGCGAGGGCTGCCGGATGGCCCCGGGCGCTGGGTGGCGTAGCAAACGTGACAATAGCCGCTGGGTGGCGTCCATGAACCATGTTCGCTCGTGGGACGAATATTCCCATTTTCGGTCAAGTCGCCCTGTTTTCCGCATGGCGGTTTGGGTGTAAACTATTGAATAAACGTAGCTTATACGGGATTACGCGAGGGCAGGCTGCGTGCGATTTTCAAAGGTGAACAAAGACTATGGATATACAAAGACCATCTAACGCCCGCGCCAAAAAAATCAAGCGCATCGCCTACGTCACCATCGCCGTGCTGCTCTGCGCCGGGGTCACGCTGGCATTGTCGAAACTGAAGCCTGCGGCGCCTTCCGTTGACGCCTCCACAATCTGGCCAGATACCGTGAAGCGCGGACCGATGCTGCGCGAGGTGCGCGGCTTGGGCACCCTAGTGCCCGAGGACATCCACTGGATTCCCGCGCAGACCGCAGCGCGCGTGGACAAAATCGTCATCCGCCCAGGGCACTTGGTGCAGCCTGATACTGTCATCCTGGAAATGAGCAATCCGGAAACGCAGCGCGATCTGCTCGACGCCGAATACCTGCTCAAAGCCGCCGAAGCCGATTACGCCAATTTGAAGGTGCAGATCGACAGCGAGTTGATGACCCAGAAGGCCAACGAGGCCGCCGTGCGCAGCGACTACGAGCAGGCCCACCTGCAACACGATGTCGACGAAAAACTACAGAAGGAAGGCATCGGTGCAGAAGTCATCGCCAAACTTTCCAAGGTTAAAGAGGACCAGTTAGCCATTCGCCTAAAGCTTGAGACTGAACGCACCGCGGTGGCCCGCGATTCCGCTAAAGCTCGCCTGCTAGCGCAGCAATCGCGCGTGGAGCAACAAAGGGCGCTCTACCATTTGCGCCAGACCCAGGCTCAGTCGCTTCGCGTTCGCGCCGGCATTACCGGCGTGTTGCAATTGGTTCCCGTGGAAGAAGGGCAGAACGTTGCCGTGGGAACAAACGTAGCGCGGGTTGCGGATCCCAGAAAACTGAAAGCCGAGATCAAAATCGCCGAGACGCAGGCGAAGGACATTACGATCGGGCAGAAGGCCACGATTGATACACGAAATGGAGTGGTGACCGGGCATGTTTCCAGAGAGGATCCCTCGGTCGTGAACGGTACAGTAACGGTCGATGTGGCCATCGACGAGGCTTTGCCACCTGGCGCGCGGGCGGACCTGAGCGTTGACGGCACCGTCGAGTTGGAAAACCTGAAGGACGTGCTCTTCGTTGGCCGGCCGGTACATGGCCAGGCCGACAGCACCATCAGCTTGTTCAAGATTACGCCGGACGGCTCGGAAGCCTCGCGCATCAATGTGAAGTTGGGACGCAGCTCCGTGACCACCATCGAGATCCTTTCAGGCTTGCAGGTCGGCGACAAAGTGATCCTGTCCGACATGTCGCAGTGGGACAACGTAGACCGTATCCGGCTGAAATAATGGCGGTTGGGCGCCGTGCACCAGGATCTCTGCAAATTTTTCGTCGGTTTCCGCAAGACGAGAATGCAGGCTGCAACGTCTCAGTCAGCAGGGGTTGTCTCATGACGGTCGTGGCCCGAACCAAGCTCGCAAGTCCTTATCATGGAACAATGTTGACCTTCGTCGCGTATACCCCTGGCATAGAGGGGTGCATGGAGCTGGCGGTGTGCTCTTGGGCAGCCCTGCCGGGGAAATCCTGATGCGAGCGATCTGGCAAGACATTCGATTCGGGACGCGGATGCTGGCGAAGCATCCGGGATTCACCGCCATCGCGGTGCTGACCCTGGCGCTCGGCATCGGCGCGAACACCGGGATATTTACGATTCTCCGCCAGGTTGTCCTGCAAAGATTGCCCGTGCCGCACCCGGAGCAACTGGTGCTGGTGTATTCGCCCGGCCCGAAGCAAGGGCACGTCAATTCCGACGAGTCGGGCTCTCCTGGAGAAGAAGGGGCAGAATCATTTTCGTATCCGATGTACGCGAGTTTGCGCGATCACAACAGTGTGTTCACGGGTCTGGCGGCAAAGGACACTTTTTCAGCCACTCTCACGTACCGGGGAAATACCGAACGCGCTCGCGCTGATCTTGTTTCCGGAAACTATTTCGAGACCCTCGGTGTGACCGCCGCGATCGGAAGAACCTTCGAGCCCGTCGACACTGTGGCTCAAGGCGGCAGTCCGGTAGTGATGCTTTCCAACGGATACTGGAAGAGCCGCTTCGGCGCCGATCCGGGCGTCTTGAATCAAGGTGTGTTGGTCAACAACCGTCCCATGACCGTCGTTGGCGTCGTTTCAGCGGGCTTCGACGGGATTCAGCCCGGCTTCGTGCCAGAGTTCTACATGCCCATCACGATGCTGCCGTCGCTGATCTCAGGTCCTGTAAGTTTGGACAATCACAAAGACTTCTGGATAAAACTGATTGGCCGCCTGAAACCAGGGATGTCGCGGGAACGCGCCGCTGCAGGAGTCGCCCCGCTGTATAGCGCGCTACTGCGCGACGAGTTGCCATTGTTCACCGGCTGGGACGACTCGAAAAAAGCGGAGTTCCTGGCCAAGAAATTGATATTGCGAGATGGAGCCCGCGGCCGCCCGCAGCTGTCGAGCGGTGCAGGACCGCAACTGACCGCGCTGATGAGCATGGTGGGGCTGGTCTTGTTCATCGCGTGCGCCAACGTAGCCGGGCTGCTGACCGCGCGAGGCGCGGCAAGGCAACGGGAGATCGGCATTCGGCTGTCCTTGGGCGCAAGCCGCGCGCGTCTGATCCGGCAATTGGTAGTCGAGTCGTTTCTATTGTCGGTAACCGGCGCACTTCTGGGGTTGGCGATAGCCTCCTGGACCAGCTCGACCCTGGTGCGCTTCGCAGCAGAAAATGGAATCGCTGATGGCCTCTCCAGCGCTTTGAGCCCCTCGGTGCTGGCGTTTACTTGCGTACTGGCTCTCCTCTCTGGCGTTTTGTTTGGCGTCGTTCCAGCGCTACGCGCCACGCGCGTCGAACTAGTTTCCACGCTGAAAGAGCAGTCTGGAGCGCTCTCCTCCGGCTTAAAGCACACACGGCTGCGCCAGGGACTGGTGGTCTGCCAAGTGGCACTTACCTTGCTCCTCGTCACCATCGCTGGAGGATTTGCGCGCAGTCTGTTCAACGTCAAACACATCGACCTCGGTCTTCGCACCGCCCACATCTTGCAGTTTTCGGTCGCGCCGCAACTCAATGGCTACGATCAAGTGCGGACCTTCGCCTTTTTCCGCCAACTCGAGGACAGAATTTCGGCATTGCCTGGAGTGCTCTCCCTCAGCGGCACGCAAGAGCCCTTGATCGCCGACAGCGATCGTGGCTCCAATGTTACGGTGGAAGGCGAACCGCCGGCGCTGGCTGGAACTCGCCATGTCATGCGCAACGCCATCGGGCCCGGACATTTTTCCAATCTTGGCATCCCGCTGCTGAGTGGCCGCGAATTTACGCGCGCTGACGTGGCCGGGAGCCCAAAGGTCGCCATCCTCAATGAAACAATGGCAAAGACTTTTTTTCCCGCCGGCGATGCGCTCGGCCGGCGCATGAAGTTTGGCGGCGGATCGGCTCCGCTGGATATGGAAATCGTCGCGGTCGTGAAAGACAGCCACCACAGCGGCGTGAAGGAAGAGCCCAAGCCTTTTGTCTACATCCCGTATGAGCAGGAAAAGAACGTGGGCGCGTTGACTTATTATGTCCGGACCACGCAGGATCCCACGACACTCGCAACCGCAGTGCGTGGCGTGGTCAGCGAAGTGGACTCGAGCCTGCCGATCGATGACGTGCGCTCGTTTCAGGGCCAGATCGATCGGCAACTGGCCAGCGACTGGCTCATAGCGTCTCTTGCGGAAATTTTCGGGGCGCTGGCAGCGCTACTCGCTGCGATCGGAATTTATGGCCTGCTGGCGTATGCAGTGACGCAACGCACGAGAGAGA